>JAZSCI010000188.1:0-9521 GCA_045602865.1 Acutalibacteraceae bacterium | reverse complement strand
GGTAAACGCCGCGTTCTTCAATGCCGTGTGCGCCCTTTTCCTTGCGGAAGCAGGGTGAATAGCTTGTCAGAGTGTGGGGCAGAGTTTTTTCGTCAACGATTGTGTCGATGTATTTACCGATCATTGAGTGCTCGCTTGTGCCGATGAGGAAGAGGTCCTCGCCCTCGATTTTGTACATCATAGCATCCATTTCAGCAAAGCTCATAACACCTGTTACAACATTACTTCTGATCATAAAGGGGGGAATGTAGTAGGTGAAGCCTCTGTCAATCATAAAGTCTCTGGCATAGGAAATAACTGCAGAATGAAGTCTTGCAATATCACCGCAGAGATAGTAGAAGCCGTTTCCTGCAACACGGGCTGCACTGTCAAGGTCGATACCCTCAAAGCTCTCCATAATTTCTCTGTGATAGGGAATCTCAAAATCGGGAACAAGGGGCTCACCGTATCTCTCAACCTCAACATTCTCACTGTCATCCTTACCGATGGGCACAGAAGGATCAATGATATTGGGAATAACCATCATAATGTCATTGACCTTTTTTGAATACTCTGCCTCAAGCTGCTCCAGCTCGGCAAGGCGCTGAGCATCCTCTGCAACCTTTTTCTTCATTTCCTCGGCTTCTTCCTTTTTACCCTGAGCCATAAGACCACCGATCATCTTACTGTTCTTGTTTCTTGAAGCACGAAGAGAATCTGCCTCTCCCTTGATTTTTCTGCTCTGAGCATCAAGCTCAATAACCTCATCTACAAGACCAAGCTTATTATCCTGGAACTTGTTCTTAATATTCTGCTTTACGATTTCGGGGTTCTCTCTCAAAAATTTAATATCAATCATCTTGTATATCTCCTTATTTCCTTGAATTACTCATTATCAAATATTTTCAGAAGCTTTTTCAAATCCTCATCATCAAAGAATTCTATTTCCAAAGCTCCTTTTTTTGCGGATTTTGTTATTTTTACCTTTCTGCCCAGAACCTCAGAAAGGGCAAGCTCAGCCTCATCATAATAAGAATTCCTTTTTGAGGAAGGCTTTTTCTTTGTGCCTTCCTTGCTGAAGCTTCGTGCCAGAGACTCTGTTTCTCTTACGGAAAGCCCCTTCTGCACCACTATGTCTGCAAGAAGCTTTCTTTTACTGTTATCCTCAAGAGACAATATTGCCTTAGCATGTCCGGTTGAAAGACTGCCATCCTCAACAAGCTTCTGAATTTCTGTGGGGAGTGTCAGTATTCTCAACGCGTTAGCTACCGCCGATCTTGATTTGCCCACGATTTCGGAAATCTTTTCCTGAGTGTAACCGAAGCGCTCTCCTAAATCCTTGTAGCCGTTGGCTTCTTCAAGAGGATTCAGATTTTCACGCTGAAGATTTTCCACAAGAGCAAGCTCAGCCACCTGAGAATCTGTAAGCTCTTTTATAATAACGGGAACCTCTGTGAGTCCTGCCATACGGGATGCGCGCCATCTTCGTTCACCGGCTACAAGCTGATATCCACCGTTTGTAAGAGGTCTTACGAGAATAGGCTGAAGCACTCCGTGTGCGGCTATACTGTCTGCAAGCTCCGACAAAGCATCCTCATCAAACTGCTTACGAGGTTGTTCTCTGTTGGGCTCAATATCCATAAGTTTAATTTTAGCAGGACCGCCCGAGGTGATATCCTCAAGGGAATTGTCGGCAAAGATTGCATCAAAGCCTCTTCCCAGTCCTGATTTTTTTGTTGCCATAGATTTTCACCTTATTTCTGCATTTTCAAAAATTCTTCAGCAAAAGCCATATAGCTTTCGCTTCCCTTTGAGCCCTTGTCATAGTACATAACCGGCTCACCGAATGAGGGCGCCTCCGAAAGTCTTACGTTACGGGGAATAACTGTGGAGTATACCTTTTTAGGAAAGAAATTCTTTACCTCGGCTACAACCTGCTGTGTAAGATTCAGTCTGCCGTCATACATAGTAAGAAGTACACCCTCAAGCTCAATAAAGGGATTGTACATTCTTTTGATTGTTCTCACCGTTGCCATAAGCTGTGACAAGCCCTCAAGCGCATAGTACTCACACTGTATGGGAACTATAAAGCTATCCGAAGCGGTTATGGCGTTGAGGGTTATAAGCCCCAGAGAGGGTGGGCAATCAAAGAAAATAAAATCGTAATTTTCCTGAATACCTGCAAGGGCTCTTTTCAGGATAGATTCTCTCTTTTCAAGCACCGCAAGCTCAAGCTCTGCTCCTGCAAGGTTTATGTTTGAAGGAATAATGTCCACACCCTGAAACTTGGTTTTGATTATTGTTTCCTGAGCCGTAGCCGAGCCTATAAGAAGCTCATAAGAGGTTGCGGTCAGTTTTTTTCTTGAAATACCGTAGCCGCTTGTGGTATTACCTTGGGGATCCACATCCACAAGAAGCACCTTTTTGCCAAGACATCCCAGCGCGGCAGCAAGATTAACGGCGCTTGTAGTCTTACCTACTCCGCCCTTCTGATTAACAACAGAAATGATTTTTGCCATTTATATTACCCTTCCAGATTTTGGTTTATTCTGACAGTCTGTTTGTAATTACAACTATCTCATTATAATTATTAAAATTATATCATATATAGAAATAAAATGGAATAGCAACAAGCAAAAAAGTAGGTGTTTTTATCAACAAAAAAGCACCGTTTTTTTAACAAAAAAAGAGTCGCAGACAAATGTCTGCGACTTTGAAATAAAATTATAGTCTGATTAGCCGATAAGTGATCCGAGGAGAGCCATAATCCACTCCCAGAATGCAAGGAGACCTGTCCACTGAGATGTTCTGATGTGACCACAAACAGTACAAACCTTCTGTGTGGCTGTTGCGCCCTCACCAAGGTGAGTATGACCGTCAACATCTACTCTGCCCTTACAGTCTGCACATACGCGCCAATGATCAAGACCATCATACTCGTATGAGCCTGCGGGGTTGTGCTCTGCAGTAACAACACACTCGTTTGAGTAAGCGATATCGCCGGACTCATCAGCTGCAAAATATTTTACGCGGAATGTACCTGCATCCTCTGCAATAGGCTCTTTGCTATAGGGAACCCATACTCCATCGGGAGTCTGAATCATCCAACCCTGCTGATAAACATTACCAACTATTGCGGGAGCATCAATAACCTGCTCAATAGTTTTGCCGGGGCAGATTCTTGTTTCAACAATGATATCGGAAACAGTGATTTCAGGAGCAGCACTTACAACACAGGAAAATGCGCAGAAAAGCACACAGATTGTAAGCATAATTGCTAAAAATCTTTTTTTCATAATAACAAAATCCTTTCACGATAAAATAACATTTTTTACATACTAACATTTTTTCGCACAAAATGCAAGTGTTTTGTGAAAAAACAGACAAATGTAATTGTAAATTATTGCGAGGAAAGCTTTTAAATCCACCAGGCCGCCGCGAGACCTTCCTTGATGATGCACTTTTTCAGCAAATCAACTGCCTTTTCAAGACCTTCATTCTGGCTCATAAGTGAGTCCTCGTGTTCAATAGATATAGCATAATCGTAGCCTACCATACGGAGATTACTCATAACATCTCTCCAATAGATTTCATCATTTCCGTAGCCTACGGAGCGGAAAATCCAGGAGCGATTGATTTCATCCGCATAGGATTTGGTGTCAAGAACACCATTTACACCTGTGTTGAGCTTATCAATCTTTGTATCCTTTGCGTGGAAATGGAAAATTGCATTTTCCTTACCCAGAGCACGGATAACCGCAACAGGATCCATACCCTGCCAGATAAGATGAGAAAGGTCAAGGTTAGCACCAATCTCCTCACCTACTGCCGCACGAAGCTTCAGAAGGCTTTCTGTATTGTACACACAGAAGCCGGGGTGAAGCTCAAGGGCAATCTTATCCACACCGTGAGCCTTGCTGAATTTTACAAATTCCTTCCAATACGGAATGAGCACCTGATTCCACTGCCAATCTAAAATTTCACCGAAATCATTGGGCCAGGGGCAGGTAACCCAGTTGGGGTATTTTGCAGTTTCGCAGTCACCTGGACAGCCTGAAAAGGTATTAATCTGATGAACACCAAGCTTTTCAGCAAGGAGAACCGCCTTTCTCATATCCGAGTCAAAGCTTTCTGCAATTTCCTTGTTGGGATGAACAGGGTTTCCGTGGCAGCTGAGAGCGCTTATCTCCATATCATATTTCTTAAGAAGAGCCTTGAAATCTTCAAGAGCCTTGTCATCATTAAGAAGAATATCGGGATTTGCATGTGCATTTCCGGGATAGCCGCCGCAACCGATTTCAACCATTTCAAGTCCCAGGGATTTAAAATATTTCAATGCTTCCTCAAGGGAAACACTGCCTAACAGATTAGTAAGTACACCTAATTTCATTATTCTTCACCTCTCAGAAATTTTCCTTAAGCCACTTGTAGCTTCTTGCAATATCCTCAAGTCCTGTAGGTACGGGCTCATCATTTTCAAGAATAACCCACTCAAGACCGATAGCTTTTACGCCATCAACAACCTTCTGAAGGTCATTTTCACCTTCACCCAGCGCCATAGGCTTGCGGTCAACACCATCCTTAATATGAACGAGGATAATCTTATCCTTATTTGCTTTAAGGTACTCAGTATTATCAATACCCGCACAGAAGCTCCAGTATGTATCAAGCTCAAGCTTACAACCGTTTTCGGAAATAATATCCATAGCATTCTTTCCGTTTTCAATGTCTGCAAACTCTTCTGTGTGGTTGTGGTAATAGGTATCCATACCCATTTCCCTTGCCTTTACGCCTGCTGCACTGAGGACATTTCCTGTATTGCGGGCTTCCTCTGCAGTTGAGTGAGGCGCACCGCCCACACCCATATAAGCTACACCGAGAGTCTTGCCGTACTCAAGAGTAGCATCAACCTTTTCGGGAAGGAAGTCTTCAAGCCCCATATGAGTGCCAACCACCTTAAGCCCCAGCTCCTCGCATCTGTTCTTAAGTGTTTCTGCAGGAAGACCGAAATATCCTGCGAACTCAACACCGTCAAAGCCTATTTCCTTAACCTTGCCGAGAATTTCCAACATATCATCACCGTTCTTTATATGGTCGCGAACGGAATAAAGCTGTACTGCAAATTTCATTTTATTATCATTACCTTTCTTCAGATGCTTTTAAATCAATCAAAATAAACGGGCTTGCCTGTCCTTGCAGACTCATATATAGCCTCAAGTATTCTTGTAACACAAAGAGCCTGGCGAGGAAGCACAACGGGATCGGTATCGTTTCTGATAGCGTTTATCCAGGTTGCCGCTTCATTCTCGGCAGGTGAGCCGTTTTTCTGTCCTTCAAAGAAGGCTGCGCCGCCTGCTTCAAGATTGGGAAGCTCTATGCACTGGCGGTTATTCTTTATGTAGTTAATACGGGCTGTGTCACTGATAGTATCAGCGCCGCCCTTGTCACCGCATATCATATATGTTGCTTCATGGTAATCAGCAATATTGAGAGCCCAGCTTGACTCAAGGTTTATAACCGCGCCGTTCTTCATTTTAATGAAGCCGAAGGCAGAATCCTCAACAGTAAATTTCTCCGGATCCCAATTACCCCAGGCATTACCCTGATTTGTCTGGTCTGCAAGCTTACGGAAGGTTTGTCCCACAACCATTTCAGGCTCATAGTTATTCATAACCCACAAGGTCATATCAAGAGCGTGTGTACCGATATCAATGAGGGGACCGCCGCCCTGCTCATATTCATTGAGGAACACTCCCCAGGTAGGAACAGCTCTGCGCCTGAGAGCAAGCGCCTTACCGTAATAAATCTCACCGAAATCGCCGTTGTCAGCACACTGCTTAACATAGAGATTTTCAGCAGTCTGTCTGTTCTGATAGCCGATAGTGAGCTTTTTGCCTGTTCTTTCTGCAGCCTCACACATAGCAAGTGCTTCCTCATAGGTTTTAGCCATAGGCTTTTCACACATTACGTGCTTGCCTGCCTCAAGAGAATCGATTGTAATAAAGCTATGAGATCTGTTAGGTGTACAAACATGAACTATATCAATGCTCTCATCCTTGAGAAGCTCCTTGTAATCCTCATAAACCTTTGCATCGGCAGTACCGAATTTCTTTGCAGATTCCTCGGCTCTCTCCTTGATAATGTCACAGAAAGCAACCATTTCAACGCCCTCAACCGTTTTGAGAGCAGGCATATGCTTTCCGTTAGCAATACCGCCGCAGCCGATTATACCGACCTTTAATATTTTTTCCATAGAACATACCTCCCGAGAAGACATAATTAATTATATTATATAACCTTATCACCTTTTTTCAACATTTTTTTAGTGTATTGAGTGACAAAAAAATCCCTTGTTTTTTGGGGATTTTCACATATGAAGGAGCATTTGAGAAATATTTAATCTGTTATTATTGAAAAACCACAAAATGTGTTATATACTTTTACAACATAAGCCGACAAATGCGGATTTTTGTCGGATACAAAACCCTGACAGGAGCTGAAAAAATGAGTAACCAAAAAAGAATTTACACAATTGCTACCTCTCACCTGGACACTGTATGGAGCTGGGATTTAGAGGAAACCATCAACGAGTACATATACGCTACTCTCGTTGAAAACTTCAGAATGTTCGAGAAATATCCTAACTACACATTTTCCTTTGAGGGCGCATACAGATATGAGCTTATGGAAGAATATTACCCTGAATTATTCAACAAAATGACTGAATATATAAAAGAGGGCAGATGGAATGTCTGCGGCTCTGCCTACGAAAACGGAGATGTGAATATACCCTCTCCCGAAGCACTTTTCAGGAATATTCTCATAGGAAACTCATATTTCCGCAACAAGTTCGGAAAAACCTCCTGTGACATTTATCTCCCTGACTGCTTCGGCTTCGGCTGGGCTCTTCCCAGTATTATGAATCACGCCAACCTTAAGGGCTTCACCACACAGAAATTAAGCTGGGGAAGTGCCTACGGTGTACCCTTTGACACAGGCAGATGGCGCGGACCTGATGGCAAGGAGGTATTCAGCACACTCAAATTGGGCTCCTACACCTCAAAGCTGGAAAAGCTCCGCGGATGTGATTTTATAGAAGAGAAATTAAAGGAAAATGAGCAATACGATTTTGACTGGACTGCCGCCTTCCACGGAACAGGTGACCGGGGAGGTGCTCCCAAGGAGAAATCCATTGCATTTGTTGACAGGGCCGTAGAGGAGTGCAAGGGCACAGATACGCAGGTTATTGCAGGTGCGGCAGACCTTCTCTACCGTGATATGGACACAGAGCTTTCCCCCGAGGCAAAAGCCAAGCTTCCCCTGTGGGAAAATGAGCTTGTTATGACAGATCACGCCGTTGGCGGCTACACCTCACGCGTAATGAGCAAACGCTGGAACAGACACGCAGAGGAGCTTGCTGATATGGCGGAAAGAGCATCTGTTTTCAGCGATTGGGCGGGAGCATACAGCTACAACAAGGATGCGCTCACCCGCTCCTGGAAGCGAGTTCTTTCTCACCAGTTCCACGATGATATGCCCGGCACCCCCTGTCAGCGAGTGTACAAGCGCTCCTGGAATGACCTTTACGTGTCAATGAACCAGTTTGAAAGAGAGCTTAACGGCGCAGGTACACGGATAGCCTCTCTTATGGACACAAGCTCTTGTCAGGGCTATGCAGTAACTGTTTTCAATCCTATTGAGGCAGACAGACATCAGGCTGTTACAGCGGTGCTTGACGGCATTAAAACAGACTCTGCAAGAGTATTCTGCGGCGCTGAGGAAGTAAAATCCCAGTGCACCCGACTCTCTGACGGAAAAATGCAGATAACCTTTATGGCAGATGTAAAAAGTCTGGGAATCAAGGTTTACGATATCAGAGAAAGCAACACCCCTTGCGCGCTTAAAAGCAATATATCCGTAACAAGCAACACGCTGGAAAACGAGAAATACATAGTTACCCTCAACCGCAACGGAGATATATCATCGATTATCGACAAAAATCTTGACAATAAAGAGCTTCTCAAGGCTCCCATTACAACGGGAATCTTCAATTACACCGGCTCAAAGTACTGGCCTGCCTGGGAAATGAGCTATAAGGATGCGGCAAAAGCCCCTGACAGAATCCCTACACTTGTAAAATCGGAAATTCTTGAAAACGGCCCTGCAAGAGTATCTGTCAAGGTCACACAAAAGGACAACAGAAGCACATTTACAACTGTAATTTCTCTTACAGACGGCGGCGAAACTGTTGATATCAGCTCCGAAACCGAATGGCAATCCCTCTGCTCAATGGCAAAGAATATTTTCTCCTTTACTGCAGAAAACGAGAAGGCTACATTTGATTTAGGCTTAGGTGCTATCGAAAGAGGAAATATGACCGAAGCTCTTTACGAGGTTCCTGCACAGAAATGGGCAGACATTACCGACAAGGGCAGTGAATACGGCGTTTCCGTTATAAGTGAATGTAAGTACGGCTGGGACAAATTCGACAACAACACTCTGCGACTTACCATCGTTCACACACCCAAGGAAAATTTTCGCATTGACTCTATGCAATCAATGATGGATTTAGGTCTTAACCGCCATTCCTTTGCAATATACAGCCACAAAAACGGCGTAGGCGCAGACACCCAGCTTCAGGCAAGAGAATTTATTCAGCCTATGTGTGCATTCCTTTCAGGTAAGCACCGGGGCGAAGCCGGTACAGACTACTCCTTCGGCTCAGTATCCTCGCAGAATGTTATTATCCGTGCAATTAAAAAGGCGGAGGATACAGAGGAAATTATTGTCCGTTTAGGCGAGGGCGCAAAAACCCCTGTGGAGAATTTCGCACTTACCCTCTGCAACGGAATTGAGTCTGCGCGCGAGGTTTACGCAAGTGAGGAGCACAAGGGCGAGGCAACCGTTATTGACGGAAGGCTTGTAACAAGCTTTGCTCCGTATGAGATCAAAACCTTCGCTCTCACCCTGAAAAAATGCGGCTTTGACTCTGTCAAGCCTGTATCAGAGCAGGTAATTCCCACTCCCGACAAGCAGCTTATCACCTCACAAGGCCACATCGGAGATTTCACCTACACGGCACCCGCAGAAATAACTCCCGACTGCTTCTCTGCAGGCGGAATAAGCTACAGTATTTCCAAGAACAAATACAATGCTATCCTTTCCAAAGGACAGACTATCACGCTTGAAAAGGGTACTGATAAGCTCGTTTTACTTTGCGCTTCCCTTAAGGGCGACAAGACCGCAGAATTCAAGGTGAACGGCACAAGGGTGAAGAAAACCGTATGCAACATTTTTGAAAGACCTGCCCGCTGGGATATGTATGATTTCAAGGAAACCGCAAGGATAAAGGACTGCCGTGTAGCTCTTGAGCTTACACATTGTCACAAGGATTTTGATGATGCTACGGCAAAATCTATGTATTTCTTTGAGGTAGACATCGACCTTAACGGTTCTGAAAGCGTAACCCTCCCCAAGGACAAGGATATTCTTATTCTCTCCGCCGTTGCACTTACGGGAGAAACCGACGGACTTGTTACACC
>JAZSCI010000187.1:0-10866 GCA_045602865.1 Acutalibacteraceae bacterium | reverse complement strand
CGTGATGAGGCTATGAGGCTTATTGGTCTTGCCATAAAATCAGGAGTAAACTATTTCGACACGGCATACTTTTATCACGGCGGTGACTCCGAGCAATTCGTTAAAGAGGCTCTCAGCAAATACCCCCGCGAATCCTTTCTTCTTGCTACAAAGCTTCCCGGAAGCCATATAAGAGATACCGGTGAAACACCTCAATATCTCTTTGAGGGGCAGTTAAAAAAATGCGGTGTGGACTATTTCGACTTTTATCTTCTCCACGCTGTAAGCAGAGACATCTATCCCACATTTGAAAAATACAACGCATACGAATATCTCTGTGAAGAAAAGAATAAGGGCAGAATAAAGCACCTTGGCTTTTCCTACCACGGGGATCTGGAGTTTTTCAAGGAGCTTGTAGACAAGCACCCATGGGATTTTGTTCAGCTGCAGATTAACTACTACGACTGGGAAAACCAAAACGCAAAGGAGTATTATGAATTCCTTGAGTCAAGGGGTATTCCCTGTATAGTAATGGAGCCCGTCAGAGGCGGCTCGCTCCACACTCTCAACGATGATGCCCGTAAGGTGTTCGAGAAATTAGGCGACTCAACTCCCTCCTCCTATGCTCTCAGATATGTAGCACAATTGCCCAATGTACTTACAACGCTCAGCGGTATGTCCACATACGAGCAGACAGTTGACAACATCAACACCTTCAATGAATGTAAGCCCCTTTCCCCCGAGGAAGAGAAAGCCGTACAAGAAGCAAATATTCTTTTCAGAAACAATTTTGCTATTCCCTGCACCGACTGTAAATATTGCGTGGATGCCTGTGTGCAGAATGTAAATATCCCCCTCTGCTTCAAGGCATACAATGAATACAACAAAACCCGTTCAAGAGATGTTTTCGCCGAGGCTTATTCACTTGTAGAGGACACCAGAAGGGCAGAGCTTTGCATTGAGTGCGGTGCCTGCACAACTCATTGTCCTCAGCAGATAAAAATTCCCGAAATGCTTAAAAAGGTTATAAATATGGGTGAATGATTATGAAGCGTTTAACCTCTCTTATCATCCTTATGGTATGCTCTGTTATGCTTTTTACTGCCTGCGGAAAAGAAAGCCCTAAGCCTATAAAAGATATCATCACAAATGCACAATCCGTAAAAATAAACGGAGATACAGTTGACACTGTTGAGGCATCTATGGGAGCTTTTCAGGGCAAGCAGGGCGACAGTATAGAGTTTATTTTCAGCGAGGAGCAAACCTTCAATACAGTATTCATAAACGAGAAAACAACCGCTGTAAGACAATACAACATCTATGCTCTTGTTAATGGTAAATACAAGCTCATTCACACAGGTAAGCACATAACAATTGAAAACATCACTATTGAGCCAATAACCACAACGGCTGTAAAGCTTGTTATAGTCAACACGGAAATCGGAAACGATAATTTCACAATACAGGGCGTAAGCCTTTATAATACAGAAAACTAAAAAGGAGTTTTTATTATGGCAATTATTTTTGACAAAGACTCACAGATTTTTAAATTAGACACCAAAAACACCTCTTATATTTTCGGCGTTTTCGATGGTGGTTATCTTGTTCACTACTATTATGGTGACAAAATCCCTGACACCGATGTTGAAGCTTTGAGAATCCGCCCCGGCTTTGCATCCTTCTGCCCCGACAGCGCAGACACAAAGGCTTTTAATTTCTCGCCCGATGTAACCCCTCTCGAGTATTCCACCTTCGGCACAGGTGATTTCAGACTCTCTGCTTTTGCCGTTGAAAACCACAATGGCGACAAAAACACAGACTTAAGATATGTAAGTCATAATATTTACGATGGCAAAAAGCCTATTCCCGGTATGCCCTCTCTTTACACCAACACCGATTCCGAGGCGCAGACACTTGAAATCCTGACAACGGACAAGGTTACGGGAATATTCACCACTCTCGTTTACAGCGTTTTCCCCGAAAAGGATGCTATAACAAGAAGAGTAATTGTAGAAAACAAATCCCAATACTCCTGCTTTATTGATACAGTACATTCCCTTTGCCTTGATCTTCCCGGTCACGATTATCACATGCTTGACCTTTACGGCAGATGGGTTAAGGAAAGAGCCGTTGACAGATTCCCCCTTCACCACGGAATCCAATCCATAAAGAGCAAACGAGGCTCTTCAAGCCACAACCACAACCCCTTTACCGCACTTGTACAAAAGGATGCAAACGAGGAATACGGCGCCTGCTATGGCTTCAACCTTGTTTACAGCAGTAATTTCTCCATTGATGCAGAGGTGGATGGCTTTGCTGCCACAAGACTTGTAATGGGTATAAATCCCGAGGGCTTCAAATGGCAGCTTGCCCCCGGCGAAAGCTTTTACTCCCCCGAGGCGGTAATGGTTTACACAAGCAAGGGCTTGGGCGAAATGAGCCGTATCTTCCACAGACTCTATGCAGATAACCTTATCCGCGGACAATGGAAGAAGGCAAAGCGCCCCCTTCTCATAAACAACTGGGAAGGCACGGGAATGAACTTCGATCACGACAAGCTTGTTTCCTTTGCTAACCACGCGAAGGACTTAGGCATCGAAATGCTTGTTATGGATGATGGCTGGTTCGGTAAAAGAGACGATGACAAATCCTCTCTCGGCGATTGGATTGTAGACAAAAACAAGCTTCCTCACGGTCTTTCGGGACTTATTGATGAGGTAAACAAATTAGGTCTTAAATTCGGTATCTGGTTTGAGCCCGAAATGATTTCTCCCGATTCTGACATTTACAGAGCACACCCCGACTGGTGCTTACACACAGAGGGCAGAGGAAAATCAATTGCAAGAACACAGTATGTAATTGACTATTCACGAAAAGAGGTTCGTGATTACATTTATTCACTGATGTACGATATTCTTTCCAACAACAATATTGACTATGTAAAATGGGATTTCAACAGAAATCTTACTGAGGTTGCCTGTGCAGAGCTTCCCGCAGAAAAGCAGGGAGAGGTTTTCCACAGATTCGTTCTCGGTACATACGAGATAATGGACAAACTCACTACGGATTTCCCCCACATTCTTCTTGAAAACTGTTCAGGCGGCGGCGGAAGATTTGATCCCGCTATGCTTTACTACTCGCCACAGATATGGACAAGCGACAACACCGATGCCATTGAAAGACTCACTATACAATTCGGTACATCAATGTGCTATCCTGCATCCACAATGGGCGCTCACGTTTCTGCAAGCAGGCGCACAAGCTACGAAACCAAGAAAAATGTTGCACTCTGGGGCAGCTTCGGTTACGAGCTTGATCCTGACAAGCTTACCGAGGAAACAAAGGCGGAGATAAAGGAGCAGATAAAGGAATATCACAAGTACTATGATGTTATTCACTACGGCGAACTTTACAGACTTATCACTCCTTTTGAAAATGATTTCAGAGCAGCCTGGGAATTTGTTTCCACAGACAAAACAGAGGCTCTTGTTACTGTCGTTAATATGAGAGAAGCCTATGACAGATTCTTTATCCTGAAAATCAAGGGACTCGATGAAAACAAAAAATATCTTGTTGAGGACACCGGCGAGGTTTATAGCGGTGCATATCTTATGAATGCAGGTCTTAACCTTACCAATATGCCAAATGGTGACGGAAGCTCATATCTCATTTATATAAAAGAAGCTTAATTAATAACCTATAAAAAATGAACCTTATTACGGATCCCCGTAATAAGGTTCATTTGCGTATTGAATTAAAGTTACATAGACTTAGGCTTTACATTAACGGAATAATATGTGTAGTAAACCACGAAGCCCGGCTTTGCGCCATTGGGCTTTTTGATGTTTTTAACATCCGTATAATCAACCGTTACAATTGTAGACGCCTTGGCAGAGCTATAGTATGCAGCAATTTCAGCCGCTTCAACAATAGCATCATCCTCAATCTCTCTGCCCTCACTCAGAAGCAAAACGTGGGAGCCGGGACATTTCTGCGCATGAAGCCATATATCCCCTTTTCTTCCGCTTTTGAATGTAAGCTTGTCGTTTTGTATGTTATTCCTTCCCACAAGAACCGTAAAGCCCTGAGAGGTTTTAAATTCAAGGGGCGGAAGGGATTGCTTTTTGATTTGCTTTTTCTGATTTTTCTTCTGCTTTACAAAGCCTTGTGAAGCAAGCTCTTCCTTGATTTCTCCGAATTCTCTTTCAAGAGTGGAATTTTCCGCAATGGCGCGGACACTTTCAAGGTACTCAAGCTCCGCCTCACCCTCATCAATGAGCTTTATAAGCATATTTTCGGCAGTACACGCCTTCCTGTATTCCTTATAAAGCCTTTGTGCATTCTGCGAGGGATTCAGGGCAGGATCAACATCTATTCGCACAAGAGAATTGTTATCATAATAATTCTCCACCTCATAAACTGCGGCGCCCTTTTCCAGTCTGTACTGTGCCGCGGTAATGAGCTCTGCCTTAATTTTCAGCTCTTCTCTGTCTGCACACCTGCGCAAATCCTCACGCTGATTATTAAGCTTTCGGCTGATTCTCTCAATAGTGCTGTCAAGAAGCTTAAAAAGCTCTGCACCCTTTGAGCGAGTGCGAAGAAGTCTGTCTCTTTCAGAATAGAAAAATTCAAGAAGAGAAAAAACACTTTCCCTTGTCACTCTCTCATAGCCTGAGCCGTATTGTGAGATATCTGTAAAAGAGAAATCCATAGGCTTTCCCGATTCATCAAGAACAGCCGTGGGAGTTGCTTTGCCATCTGTCACGGTAGTTTTCAGACTGCCCAATTCACAGAAAAGCTTCATTTTCTCCTCGGATGTCAACTCACCCACTGCCTTGTCATCCCCTGAAACTCTATATGAAATTTCACGGGAAAGCAAGGGCGACACACCCTGAAGCACCTTCATAATTGCCAAGGAAAGTCGGTCTCTTTCAAAGCTCAACACACTTTCACAAACATTCTGTATTTCCGACTCCCTTATATCCTGCTTATCCTGAGCAGGCGGAAGCTTATACTGTGCTCCGGGAAGAACTATTCTGTAAGATGATGTCTCTGCATCCACTCTGCGAAGTGCATCCACAATTCTGCCGTCCTCTGCATAAAGAATAACATTACTGTGCTGCGCCATAATTTCCACCGCAAGAGTAAGTCTTACTCTGTCGCCAATTTCATTGGAGGCATCAAAATCAAAAAATGCTATTCTGTCAAGCCCTTGTTGCCTTACTCCGAGAAGGGTTGCGCCCGTAAGCTTTTTTCTGAACAACATACAAAGCATAGGCGGAGTCTGCGGATTTTCAGGAGTTTTATCCACAACACAGAAACGGGGACAATTTGCATCTGCACTGAAATACAGCTTATGCATTCCCTGCCTTGTTCTCATTATAAAAACAAGCTCGTTTTTTCCGGGCTGATGTATTTTATCAACCTTAGCACCCTTAAGAAGCTCATCAACAGACCTTACAAGAAAGCTGAGATACATTCCATCTAATGCCATTTACACACATCCTATATATAATCAATTACTTTTTCATCGTATACTTTTATTTCCAGAGCCTCTGAAAACTGTCTGTCCAGAAGCTGATGAATATACTCGCAAACAATATTTTCGGTTTCGTAATGTCCTGCTACAAGCATAGAAATACCGTAATCCGTAGAAGCAAGAAGCTCGTGGTGCTTTGCCTCTCCCGTAAGCAGAGCATCAAGCCCCTCCTCCCGGGCAAGAGATATAAGGTCTCCCCCTGAGCCGCCGCAAAATCCGATTTTACTGATTTTTTTATCTGCGCAGGTGATAGTAACCTTACCGCCCAGAGCTTCCTTAACCCTGATTGCAAATTCCTTTGCGGTGCAAGGCTCAATATCACCTATATTAAGGAATACATCTTTTTCAGATTTGCGTACATTTTTGATTCCTGTTTTCCTTGCAAGACAAGTGTTTACTCCGCCCAATGACAAATCAAGAGGTGTATGACTGGAAATAAAAGTCATTCCCGACCTTACTGCAGAATATATTACGCTATGCTCAGGAATCTGTGATATTGGTCTGAATATAAGGGGATGATGGGTAATAACAAGGTCTGCACCGAACCGGAGAGCCTCTTCAATTACCCTTTCCGTAACATCTATGGCGATATAAACCTTCTTCACTTCTCTGTCCAGGGAGCCTACACTGAGTCCTGTGTTATCCCATTCTGCAGCACTGTCAAAGGGAGCCATAAAATCAAGATAATCGTAAATCTCTTTAATTTTCATTATTTTTCCTCTTTCCAAGAATATCGTATCTGAAAATCGCAATCAACAAGGATGTCATAACAATACACTCTGTAACAACCCCTGCAACCGAGCCGGTTATTATGTTGTAGCCAAGCCAACAGGGTGAGCTGGGAAAGGTCACAAGGCGTATTTTAGTCTCATTCTTCAACCAATAGCTTATTGTGGTGAGAATCATAGCAAGGGGCGGTAAAAATGAATACCATCCCTCCCAGGTCATTAATCCTGCTGCACCGCTTATTACAACAAACAGAACAAGCCACACGGGGCTTTTTGCCCATTTTTTGTCGCTATTGAAATATATGGTGGAGCGCGAAAGAGCTATGGCATTCAGTGCCGCACCGGTATACGCGCCTAAAAGTATGTAGTGAATTATAAACAATATAGCGGCGGCAATCTGAACGCCGAGAATTTTTCTTCGTGTCTTTTGCTGAAAGGAAGCGAAATTCAACACCGCGCCTCCGAAGCCTATGACCTGAGCCATAGTATCAATCATATAAAAATTCCTCTAATCTTTTTATGGTTTTCAAAAGGTCTGTCCGTTCATCATCGGAGCCCGTTCCGGAATCATATTTCATTTTCAGGCGCTTAAGCTGTCCCAGTATATGCTTCTTTCCGTCTTCGCTTTTCGGGAGCTTTCCGAGAAAGCAATCTGCCCTGTCAAAGTCGCGAAGTTCTCCCGTATACCGGGCATCAAAGCAGATGTATACTCTTCTGCTTTCGTGAACTGCCTTTTCTTCACCTATTTCAAAGCCGTTAAGATACAGATACTCTCTCAAATCCTCTGCACGGCTCTGGGGCTGAAAAACAAAATGATAAGCTTTATTTTTTATCCACGGTGCTTCCGAAAGCTTCTGAGCAATTAATGTGCCACCCATTCCCGCAAAAACAAACTCCTGTGCCTCCTCGGGAGAAAAGGCGCCAAGCCCATCGGACAAGCGCAGAGAAATACAATCCTCAAGTCCGCAATCCTGAACAGACTTACGCGCATTTTCAAGGGGCATTTTTCCGATATCCGCACCTATCCCCTGCTGAATTTTACCCGACTGTACAAGGGCAATAAGCAAATATCCGTGGTCTGTACCTATATCCGCAACAACACCGCCGCCCCTCACCAGAGACGCGGCGGCCTGAAGTCTTTCACTAAGATGAATATCCATTACTCACCAAGCGCAGCATTGATTTTGGCAATAAGCTCATCAGCATTTACGCCGTGAACCATACAAGCCTGCTCAACGGTTTCTCCGCGGGATGCGGGGCAACCGAGACAATGCATACCCATTTCAAGAAAGAAGGGTGCGGTGTGAGGTGCTTCATCAAGAATTGTGCCGATAACGGTATCCTTTGTAACCTTCATTATAAAAACTCCTTTTCATTGTTTTTCTTTTAGTATATCATACATTCTCAAAAAAATAAACAGTTATATGAAACTTTTCAACATATTTTATCCCTTGTAATTGTTTGTTTTTACAGTTGCAATAACCTTATGTAATATGATAGAATTATATTGTATATGTTATTCTGTTACAGGAGGTAATTGTTTTATGTTACAGAAAGATTTTAAACCCGTACTCAGATTTATGGTTGTAAGCGATGTCCATTACAAGGATGAGCCTTGTATTGAAGAGGAAAGAATGGAAAAAGCCATTGAGATTGCTTACAGATTAAGCGAGGAAAGCGAATCCTACAAAAAGCTTGATGCTCTTTATGTTGTAGGCGATTTTGCAAACAGCGGAACCGAAAACCAGATGAGAAAGTTCAAGGCAACTCTCGACAAATGTCTCAAGGAAGAAACACAGTATGTTCTCACAATGGCAAGTCACGAATACCATAGCGAGGGCGTAGAGGCTGCTCACGAGAAATTTGCAAGAGTTTTCAATATGCCTGTTGATAACCACAAGGTGATTAACGGCTTCCATTTCATCAGTCTCACCTGCTCAAGGGGAACTAATTTTGACGGAGATAAGATTGCCTATATGTCAAAGGAGCTTAAAAAAGCTCGTGAGGATGACCACAAAAAGCCTATTTTCGTTTTCCAGCATCCCCACATTACTGACACCGTTTACGGCAGTATTCTTTGGGGTGAGGATGAGCTTTACACCACATATATGGATTATCCTCAGATGATCAACTTCTCGGGACATTCCCACGCACCCATAAACAACCCCCGTTCAATACATCAGAAGCACTTCACTTCTCTCGGCACAGGCTCATTGTCCTACACAGAGCTTGATGAATTCGACAAATACTATAGCACTATTCCCCCACACAAGGCCGACTTTGCCCAGATGTACATTGTTGAGGCAGATGCAGATTCAAGAGTAAGAATTTATCCCTATGATGTATTTACAGATAATTTCTTCCCCTATGTATGGGAAATTGATGAGCCCTCTAATCCTCAGAGCTTTAAATATACAGATGAAATCCGTTTCAAAACAAGCAAGGCGCCTTATTTTACAGAAGGTGCAGAAATTGAATTTGATGACCTTGATGATGATGGCTTTATGCTCAGATTCCCTCAGGCAAAATCCGATGAGGACTATGTGAACGACTACAAAATTGTAGTTACAGAAAAAGAGACCGGTGCTATCGTTAAGCAGACCTGTATGTGGTCCGACTATTATTTCTACAATATGCCCGAGTATCTGGAGATTGCATATACCGACCTTAAGCCTCAGACTGAATATCAGGTGAAAATCTATGCAGGAAGCTTCTGGAGAACCTGGTCCGAGCCTATCTGTGCAGAAATCAAAACATTATAATTATTAGTTTTCGGAGGGTACTTATATGGATAAAATCAGAGTCGAAGGTATGAAATTTGTCGACAATTACGGCAGAACACGTATTTTCAGCGGTATGAATGTTGTTGACAAAAAGGATTACGATGTAAACAATCCCGGTTACGGATATCCCGCTGACCAATTCCCCTTTGAGGAATTCCGCGCAAGAGGCTACGATATAATTCGTTTAGGCTTCACCTGGTGTGCCATGGAGCCATTCCCCGGTAAATACAACGAAAAGCTCATCTCCAATCTCTGCGATTTCCTTGATAAATGTGAGGAGTACGGCATCTATGCATATCTTGATTGTCATCAGGATGTATACTCTTCTTATTGTTATGGTGACGGTGCTCCACGTTGGGCAACAATAACCGACAAATACAAGCCTACAAAACCCATTGCCGTATGGGCAGAGCCTTATTTCTACGGTAAAGCCTGCTTCAGAGCATTTGACAATTTCTGGAACAATGTACCTTACAACAGAAAGGGCTTGCAGGATTATTATGCAGATATGTGGAAGCATGTGGCTGAGGCAGTAAAGGACAAGCCTGCATTATTCGGTTTTGACTTCTTCAACGAGCCCTTCCCCGGTGCTGATGGCGGAAAAATATTCCGCAACATTATTAAGGGCGTTGCAAAAACAACTCTTACCAACAAAAGCATTGACAAAGCAAAGCTTATAAAGCAGGGTGTTTTCAGTGATGAAAAAATCCGTATTCTTGACCAATATAGCGGAGATGTACTCAGAAGCATCACCTCTGATTGTGATGATCTGGTAGAAAACTTTGATTCAAACAGATATTCTCCCTTCCTTAACAAAATGGCATCTGCCGTGCGTGAAGCAACAGACAACGGCATAATGTTTATGGAGAATAACTATTACTCAAATATGGGTATTCCCTGCTGCAACAAGAACATTGAGGTAAACGGCGAAATGGAAAGTCAGCAGGTTTTCGCTCCTCACGCCTATGACCTTATGGTTGATACTCCCGCCTACAAATACGCAAGTAATTCCCGTGTAGGCTCAATTTTCGATCAGCACAGAAAGACTCAGGAAAGACTTGGTATTCCTTGCCTGGTTGGTGAATGGGGCTCTTGTGCAGAGGGTGACGGTTGGTATCCTCATATAAGATTTTTGCAGGACAAATTCGACAGCTACCATTGGAGCAATACCTACTGGTGTTATTTTGATGACATCCTTAAGCAGGATTTCATGTGTGTACTCACACGCCCCCGCCCCAAGGCAGTAACCGGCGAAATCGACTACTATAAGTATGACTTTGAGGAGCAGAAATTCACCTTAAAGTACACCCAGGATAAGAAATACAAGGCTCCCACAGTTATTTATGTCCACAAGGAAATAAAGGACATTGAATGTGACGGAAAGTACAAGATAATTGAGCTTCCCGGCGGTATCGGATATGATATTGAAATCAAAACCGATGCAGGCGAGCACAAAATTGAAATAGAGTTCTAAACAGGTTTTTGAAATAAAGTTATAAAACGGGGCTGTAAAAAAAACGAAAGTTTTTTTACTGCCCCGTTTTAGGGGATAGGAAAAAATGATGCAGAACGGACAAAACGAGCAAAAACAAGGCTTCAGACTTGTTTTTGTTTACCCGAAGGCGTACAAGGGTACGTCGAGCGGCGAGATTTGTTCGTAGCATAAAACTTAAAATTCTTAATAAACTGTATTTTTTTGATTTATATTGTTTTATGCGGTCTGCGCTTTTTTTACATCCCCATTTGCTTTGTGTGCTTTATTGTGTTATCTTGTCTTTATTGTTCTGAAGTTTGTTTTTCTTTGACCTTTTTATAATCCGAATCAGTCCTGCAAAAA
>JAZSCI010000186.1:0-16151 GCA_045602865.1 Acutalibacteraceae bacterium | reverse complement strand
TGTAATATCAAAACAAATAATACGAAGCGCAACAAGTATAGGAGCAAATGCAAATGAAGCTGTTTACGGAATAAGCAAAGCTGATTTTGTTGCTAAATTACAAATCTCATTAAAAGAAACCGCTGAAACAGAGTATTGGCTCAGGTTACTGATACTATCTGACTATATAACCGAAAAAGAAGGCACATCGCTTCTCAATGATTGCCTTGAAATCAAACGAATTCTTATAGCCACTCTAAACACCGCAAAAGAAAACAAATAAGATCAAAAAAGACAGTCTGCGGACTGTCTTTTTTATCCATTGCGAAATTGATGATATACACACCTACGGTGTGATTTTCTTTCTTGCCAAAACTCAATGCAAAAATCCTGAACGAGCTTATTGAGAAAATTGTGGTATCAGAAAAAGAAATCATAGACGGCGAAAAATACCAATGCGTGCATATATGCTACAAGTTCGTGGGGTTGATGAGTATTTAAAAATGCTAGAATTATAATATCTATTTCTAATATTAAGAATTTATTAAGATTTCGTTTTTCTGTTGTTTTGGGTTTATATAATTGCTATAGTAAAAATATACCATAATTTAGGAGGATTTTTATGACACAATTTAAATCAAAAAAGAAAATTATTAAAATAATTGTAAGCGTTGCAATAGTTCTTGTGGCAGCAAACATTCTTTTAAATGGTATAAATTTAGTACCATTAAGATACAGAAATGTGCCTGTTTCTTTCATAACACCTGATTTAACTTGGGACAGCAAGCCAAGTGATTTTATACTAAAATATGGCTTACCTGAAAATATTGGTGAAGTTAACGAAATTGATGGTAGCCGTGATTTTAACTTTAATTTCAAATATGATAATAAAGATGTTACTGTATCAGCTAACAATGGTCGCACAATCAACAACGAATTCTACCGATACTACTTCACAATAGAGTGTGGAACACCCGAAGAAGCTAACAAATACTTTGATGAGTGCCATAAAAAGATGATGGATTTATATAAAAATGAGCCGGATTTTAAGTTTGAAGGCACAGAAACTGAAACTGATTATGAATTCACGGATGGTAACGCTGGCGCATACAGCTCCACTAACGAAAACGGTGTAATAAAAACTACAATCATAGACGATGATGGAAATGAAATTCCCATTGAGGAAGCAGATAATGTTATACAAATAAACACAAAAAAAAATGAATATCATATGTTTAACACAGTAGGTGTGAACTATTGGCTTTCTTATTCCGAAGGCGATTCTTCGGTTTATTTACAGGCTGAAATTATGTATTAAAATTTATTTCCTTCTAAAAACACCTTTAACTACAATCACAGGTCGCGTGTTCGAGTCACGTTTCCAGCTCAAAAAAACCCTCGTTCAAACGAACGAGGATTTTTTACAAGTAAACTTTTTTATTCATCAGCATCTTTGTTGTATTTTTGTTTGATTTTCTTTATCAAAAAGCTGACAAATCCCACTTCCCATACTATAACCGGCAAATATACTGCACCTCTATGTCTTACAACATCTAACCAATCAGGAATTGTGCAATAGAAAATGCCGTCACCACTTGGGTCAACATATTGATTCAGCTCATCATATAACTCAGTGTTATCTTTCGCCTTATATACAGCAAACTCTCTTTTATCACTATTAGTCTGGCGTTCATCCGTAGATCTTACGATATAAACGGAGCCATCATATACATAAAACCATAATTGTGAAATTGGCTCCTTAATACTTTCAAATATTCCGTCTGATTCATAAATACCAGGAATAGCAACATACAGAGCAAAGGATTTTTCATTTAAAATATAGAGCAGCTTGTAGCTTTCTTTTTCAGAAAGTTTGATTGCAGAATTATCTTTTAAAAGTCTGTCTATGCGTTCAATATCGTCCTCATCAATATTGAAATTTGTATCATTATGTAAATACTCTATACCTTTCTCATTTTCTCCTGCAACCATATTATAGATAACCTCTTCGACCGGTGCATTTTCCCAATACGAGATTTGGAAGGAATTTACTATAGATAAAATCAGAATATTTACAACCAATACAATTACAAAGGATATTGCAAGCCGTTTAGCTTCTTTCTTTTTCATGATACCACTCCTAACTCGTAAAGTGTCTTTATATTTGTAATATATCACAGTAAAAAATAATTTGCAACATTTTAGTTTTTCGCACTCCACCCTTAAATACAACCATAGGTTGCAGGTTCGAGTCACGTTTCCAGCTCCAGAAGCGGCGAGACAAACTCGCCTAAGATAAGAGATAATAGATAATATTGAAAAGATAAAAGTTATGGCTTATGCCGCTTCATCTATTCCCTATTATCTATTTTCTTTTTTATTATCTGAAAAAGAGCCCCGTTATACACAGGGCTCCTTAAGATATCATTTAATATTGAATGTTGAGGAAAGCCATTTCTTGGCACTATCCAACCAGGCATTATTATAAGATGCAACCTCATCCACATTATCGATAGTAAGTCCATCGCAGGTTGACATACCGTGGCCGCCCTTAGGATATATGTGCAACTCAAAGGGCACTCCGTTTTTGCTCAGTGCCTCTGCATACAAAAGGCTGTTCCTTACAGGTACACAAGCATCCTCAGCCGTATGCCACAAGAATGCAGGCGGTGTGCAGGCTCTGACATGCTTATCGCAGGAGAAATATTCGGTTTCTTCCGCTGTTTCAGGCTCGTGACCTAAAAGATTTATAAACGAGCCCATATGTGCCGTTGTAGCTTCTGCACTTATTACGGGATAACACAAAATGGATGCATTTACTGACTTGCTATCAGGGAAAGCCCTGCGCACCTCTTTACAATCAAACATCGTTGAATAATGGGCTGCAAGGTGCCCACCTGCAGAAAAGCCTATAATAGCAATTTTATCTGTATCGCAATTCCACTCGACACAGTTTTTGTAAATCAGTTCAACCGTTGCCGCAACCTCACGAAGCTGAATGGGAAAACGATGTGGCTCAATGGAATAGTTGAGAATAAACACATTAAAACCTAAGGGCATAAAGTGAAGCGCTATAGGCTCTGCCTCTCTCTGTGAGCAAAAGCCGTAGCCGCCACCGGGACATACAATCAAGCAAGGTCTTTTACTATCCTGTCGGTTCATTTCTGTCATATTATATGGCAAAAACACCTCAAGAGAAGGATTTCTGCCGTTTTCCCCAAGAAAAGAAAACTCATCCTTAAGATAAATGTTTTTACAAATCATTGTTTCACCTGATTTCACATATTGAAATTAACTGATGTTTTATCAGAATGCAAAGTATTTTTCTCTCTGCTTTTTCATTCTGCCGCTGATTCTCTTTAAATCCTCGGCAGCTTCCTTGTTGCCGCAAACATACTCTCTCATAAGTCTGCCTTCTTCAAAAACAAGCTCATCGTGAAGAGGGAAAAATTCTCTGAGAAGGAAACAGCCGTATCTTACAAACCGGGTTTCGCCAACCAAACGAAGCTCTGTGCTGATAGAGTCAACCGCCACTGAATAAAAATCCTTAATTGAAGCAATAAGCTGCTCACGGGTGTTTTCGAGTGAGAAGACAACAGTAGAGGCAATAAGAGCATTTCTGTTATGAACACAGGAATGACTGTCGGTACTTCCTACAATGGGATAATGTCTGCCTTTTGCCATATCCTCATAATATCTCTGTGCCTGGTAACCGTTCTGCTGGAAGTAATTTTCGCCACCAAGCACCTCGAAGGCATCAAAGGGCTGCTGGTCCATCATATATTCTGTAATGCTTTCGGGAACGTGAAAAACATTTGCAATCCAGTAAGGATGACAGAATATACCAAGGCCCTCTGCTTTTTTAATATGATTGAAAATCCACACGCAGGAGGCATAAGTAAAGCTCTCAACATTATCAGGAATGTTAAGCTTCTTTGCCAATTCATTAACCTGTCTTTTGTATTCCTCTTTACTGATTATTTCGGGACAAGCACCATCTAAGGAACGAAGCTCTTTTGCTTCACCCACCTCTTCTGTGTGGGAGCTTTCCATAAGTGCATTGACACTGTATTTACCACCGAAATTCACTATATGGATATCGTTGTCCTCAAGGTGAACCTCTTCACCGGGAACAAGATTAAACTCAATGGGAACATCCTTAAACTCATTGATTACCTCAAGTGAGGGATAATATCTTCTGTGGTCGGTTATAGCAAGGAAGTCATAGCCGTTCTTTCTGTACTCGGCAGCAACGATTCCGGGCGCCTGCTTACCATCCGAATAGGATGTGTGCATATGTAAATCTCCTCTGAAGGGATAACGGCCTACGAGGTCAGGAAGAAGGGAATACACGGATAATCTTACTACCCTTTCATCATCCTTCATTACATCCACAAAATGCTCCTGCTCATCCTTGAAGGTATGAGTGAATTTCAGACATCCTGCTTCATCAGGAGCCACACTATATTCAACAAGATTTTTTCTATCGGGATAGCGCCTTATATCACCTTCATTTAACGCACGAACCCAAATTTTGTATTCACCACTGAAGGCAACATGCTTACCCATAGGCTTAACAGTGATTTCCACTGCCTTGTCACAAGAAAAAACCTTTGGGAAAATATCATAATTCACAAGCTCAAGCTTTACCATAAAAACAACTCCTTTAAATAATAGGGATATGTACCTACTATAATATATTTCAATCCCGTAAATGTCAATAAATAAATATGTCCTCCGAGGAACTGCTTCCCCGAAGGACATTTTCATTTTACTGATTAGTCGGGCTGAACCATTAAGCCGTGCTCTGCAAGGTCGTAATGATACATATCGATATAACCAACACCCTCTCCGTCAATTGAAAGAGTGGTTCCGCCGATCATATCCTCTCTCCAATAGCTTCCGAAGCCTGACTTAACACTATATGTAAGTCTGATTCCTTCATAAGGAATGGAGAAGTCATTTACGTGGTCATGACCTACGATAATATTCTTTGTGCTTCCGAGCTCCTTGCAAAGGTCGAAGAAGCCGTTGTTTTCAAGAGCCATTCCGCCGTACTCATACTTTCTGCCGAAAGCAACATCAGCATACTCAGGTGCGATTTCACCGAATTCACATTCCTCGTGACCGCAATCATAGCACACTGCATCCCAAGCATCAAGGTACTCAACAACGGGAATATGCATAATAGCAGAGCTTTCTACCTTATAGCCTGCCATATCCTCGATACCCTCAACAGCCCATTTGTACCAAGCCTGCTGATTGGGCCAGAGATGGTCGTAGCTCTCCACAACTGTGCCATCCTCAAGAACACAATCATAGTTATCGTGAGTATCCATCATAAAAAGAGTATGGATAATCTCGCCATTTTCTGTAATGTTGATAATGTAGTTACCGTAGCCCATATCCTTAGGACCGAACCGGAAGAGACAGTACTCTGTGCTGCTTACAAGAGTTTCTGCAACCCAGAATTCACTGATACAACCCTGTCCATCGTGGTTACCCATTACAGGTGCCCACGGAATACAGAAGGAATCAATGAAGTCGATAAGGTCGATATAAGCCATTGTATCCCATGCATTGTCACCGCTGAGAGTGATAAGGTCGGGCTGGGTATCCTTAACAAGCTTTGTTATAAGCTTCTTTGAGTATTTACCTAAATCTCCGAAAGCCTTCTCATCACTTAGCTGAACATCAGCAAGGTTGAGAACAACGAAATCCTCACCGGGAGTCTTTTCAAGTGTGATGTAATCATCCTGATCGAATGTGTCATTTACAGACCACTCTGTAAAGAAAGCATCCTCACCACCTGCATTAAGCCATGCATCTACGGGAGTAAGAATCTGTGTGAGACACATAATGTAAGCTATAATAAGCTTAATGATTGCCATAATTAAAACCTCCGCAAAATTTAATTTCGAAAAAATTTTTTCCGCTTATAAGCATTATACTATTCAAGGTAAAATTTGTCAAATTTTAAAGAGAAGAATTTTCTTTTTCGGTTATGTTTACAGAACTGCTTTCTCCAATTGTTTTCATCCGGAGCTTTTCCCTGTACATCTGTCTGTCAGCCTTTTTAAAGGCATCTGCATACAAGGTGTCTTTTTCACTGTCAAAAATTGCAAAACCACAAGCCGCAGAAAGAGTTATTTCAGGAGAGCAATTTTTCAAAGCGCACTCAAATGCCTCAACAATTTTATGGCATTCAAGCTCATTTGTTTCATCAGTTATTGCAACAAATTCATCGCCGCCTACACGATAAATATTTTCTGCGCCGAAAATATCCGTAAAAATTTCTGCCGCAGTTACAATAAGCTTGTTTCCGTACTGGTGCCCGAAGGTATCGTTCACGTACTTAAGACCATTTATATCTATTACAAACACCGAGAAGGCTGCCTTTTTCTCCTCAATTTCAGCATTGATTTTAGATACCGCATCAAGATATGAGGTGTTATTTTTTAAGCCCGTAAGCTTATCTGTATACGCAAGACTGTTTATATAATCAATACGCTCCTTAAGCTGTTTTGCAGTAAGAGAGAGACAATCTGCTATAAGACCTATTTCATCATCCGTTTTTATTTCCACACCCGAGTTGAAATTTCCGTGTGCAATACCAAGAGAGGAAGCATACAGATTATTTAAGGGCAAAAGAATCTTCTTGGTTTTTTCAAGTGTATAATAAGTAAGTGCTATATTTCCGAGCAATTCAGCAATAAGCAAAGCAAATGTGGAAATATAAAACTCCTTTGGGACATCCCCTTCCACAAAATGATATATCACAACAATAAAGGTTGCTATTGTCACGGAAATACACACAAGAGACAAAAGCATAGTCTTTATTATGCAATGTGATATTTTACCCTGAATGGTTGACATACAAACTCCTCCTTCTGAGAACATTATATGTTATTCAAATAAACTGTCATATTTTTTCTTCCATGCAAAAACCTTTTCTCTATCGTAATCCCGAGGAAGCGAAGCGCAGACAAAAACAATTTTCGAGACATCACTTACAACTCCGAGAAGCTTTTTGAGAAGCTTCTTGTTTTTAAGAATAGCCATACCTCTGGCAGGCATATCCCATGAGAGATAAAGCAGACTGCTGATACTGGTTGACTTGGCAGAAATTGTCATTTCTCTGTATGTAAGAATATTCTTTTCAAATACATAATCAAGTTCTTCGGGAGTAAGCTTTGTAAGAAGAAGCTTTACCGCCGCAAGAGGAGCAAGTCCTTTGCCCATCTGCTTATAGAAGTTGTACTGATAGCGCCAGAGTGCTTCAGCGGTAAAATCTCCCTCCTTGTCGGATAAAACCGCCTCAGCAAGTAAAGGTGCTGCCTTGATGGTATTTGCTATACCTGATCCTATAATGGGAACTGTCATAAAGGCACTGTCACCAATTGCGGCATAGCCATCAGCAACCATAAGAGACAGTGGCTGTCTTACGGGAATTTTTGCGAAGCATCCGCCTCTCACAACCTGTGTACCAAGACTCGGATTTTTCTTTCTGAAATACTCAGCCGTACGATTCGCTTCTTCGATGCCGAAGGGCTCAAATCTGCCCACAAGCAAATCTGTATACGCTTCTTCCGTAGCAACCCAACCGATACCAAGCTTTCCTTCAGGCAAAAGACAAACCTTGTATTTGTCCTCGGCGTTATCCGAAGCTTTATTATAAAAGGCTCTGTATATATAAAATTTCTCGTTTTTCCCTACCTGATGCTGTACACCAAGGTTATCCGGAAGGCTTGCTCTTACAGGCGAATCGCATCCGCAGGCATCAATTACAAGATCCCCCTTGAAAACACCCTTATCCGTATCAATTCCCACTACAAAGCCATTCTCAACAACCGCACCATTGATAAGACAATCGAAAACAAATTGTACGCCCTTTTCTGCGGCATATTTAATCAAGTGATTGTAAATATCCTTGCGCTCCATTTTGATTTCAAGCTCATCCTCAGGAACCTGCTGCAGAATACCTTTTTTCTCGTTAGTAGAATAAAAGGTCATATTCACCTTGTACTCATAAAGCTCCTCGGAGGGCATAGGCAAACCGATGCTTTTCCAGGCATCCGGATCAAAAATATCTGTCCAGTCATATCCCATATTTTCACGGGAGTTTTTCTCATAGACAGTTACATCAAAGCCCTTTTGAGCAAGGAGCATACCTGCGGCTATACCGCCATGACCTCCACCTGCAACAATTATTTTTTTACCCAAGGAAACCACCTCTTTGTACCATTGTAATCAAATGTATATGCTTCGAAGCCCTCGGAATAGATTTTTTTACCGTTATTCTCTACCCACATAGCTTCTACACCATCTATAGAGTTTACAAGTGCTATACCTTTTTTATAATCCATAAGGAAAAGTGCAGTTGACAAGGCATCCGCAAGTCCCGAATCATCACAAAGCACAGAGACAGAGCTGTACTTATCTCCCGGCATCAGTGTTTCACCATCAATAATATGATGAAAGCTTTTGCCATCAACCTCGTAGAAGCGCTGATACACACCGCTTGTAACAAGGGATTCACCCGATAGCTTAAGATACTCTGTATATGGCACATCAGTGTCTTTAAAAGGATTTTCAACACCAACCTGCCAGGGCTCTTTGCCGCCCATACCTATTGTACAGACATTACCTCCCACATTAAGAACAAACGATGTAACGCCTTCACTTTCAAGCTTTTCTGCTACCCTCTCTACGGCATAGCCTTTAGCAATTGCACCTACATCCAGAGTCATCTCGGGATCCTTAAGGTATACCGTGGAAGCTTCTTTATCAATAATAACATCATTGATATCTGTATGCTTTGCCGCCTCTTTCAGAAGCTTCATAGGCGGAAGCTGAGCTTTTTCCGGATCAGAAATGCCTTCGTTTCGGTATTGATGCCATATAGAAAGCACACTTCCCATAGCCACATTTACCCTACCATCGGTAAGAGTATACATTTCCTTGGAAAACTCAAGGAGCTCTATTACAGCTTTATCAACCTTTACAACCTTATGAGCACCCTTCTCCGTTTTATTTATTGTGCAGATATTATTTAGTCCATCATAGGATGTATAAATATCATAAAGCTTATGGTATTCTGACAAATCCTCCTTTATTCCGTTACATATTACATTGAACTCCTCCTGAGATTCGGCATAACCTACAACAGAGGTTACCGTATCAAAGAAATCAAAGTAATACACGTTGAATTTTTCCTTTCCTTGTGGTAACTGACACGAGGAGGAAAAGAAAATCTGAAGGGAAACTGCTATAAACAGAAATACTGAAATAAATCTTTTCATCAGGTACTCCTAATAGTTTTTTCTTTATTGTAGCATATATTTCCAAAAATAAAAAGAGGTTGTCATAAAACAACCTCTTGAATTTCGAACTATGCCACCTATCTTATGCTACAGTAGCTGCCTTTACTGCTGCAGCAACTACAGAGAAGATATTGATTGTACAACCAGCGGTCTGGAGTTCATCTGTACCGTAGCCCTTATCGTTTGCAAGTGCACCGATTTCTGTTGCTGTCTTGCCCTTGAGAGCTGCCTCAAAAGCATCAGCCTGCTCGTTCCACTCTTTAACTACATCATCACCATTAAGGTCCTGACCATAAGCGGCCATACCGTAGTCAGCACCCAACTCATTTTTAGTCTTGATTTCTGTAGTAACATCAGTTTTTGCAACACCCTTAGTGTCAAAGTTAAAGTTTGCAACAAGCTCATCTGCAGAGGAAGCCACAACCTTGTTCTCGGCATCAAGAGCAACTGCTACAACTGTTGTAACAACACCAAATACACCATCAGCTTCCTCGGTAGCATCCTTGGAAGACTTGTCAGCAGAAGAAACAACACCTATCTTGAGTGTATTCTCTGCAACTGCATCAGACTCAACTGCATTAGCTACTGCCTTCTCAACTGCCTTAAGCATATCGGCAACAGCGATTGTGCAACCGGCATTGATAACCTCATCAGTACCCTTGCCATCCTCTGCTACAAGAGCCTTAACCTCATCGATGGTTTTGCCTTCAACAACGCCTGCAAGAGCATCAGCCTGCTCAAACCATTCCTTTGTTGCTCCGCCGTATGCCACCATATTGTAGTCAGCACCAAGCTCTTTCTTTGTCTTGAAATCTGCAGCCTTAACTAACTTGCCCTCTGTGGTATAACCAACCTTGTTATCTGCACAGTCGATAACGCACTTAACGATTTTGCCCTCAGCATCAACAAGAACTGCAGCAACATCGGCAGTATACTCGCCTTCGCCGTCAGCTTCCTCTGTAGCATCAGTTGCCTTTGCGTATTTTGTGTAAATACCCATACCGAACTTTAATGCAACAGCCTCGTCAGCACCTGCATCACCCTGAGGCTTGTCGGAACAACCCACAAGAGAGATAACGGATATAGCCATAAGAACAGCTAAAGCAATAGAAATAACCTTTTTCATAAAAAAACTCCTTTTTATATTTTTTCCATTATTACAAAAAGATTCCAGCAAGTCAATACTTATTTAGAATTATAGCTTGATCTTTTCAAATCTTTTAAGAAGCAACGAGCCTGCAATACCTGTAAACACACCTGCAACGGTACCTGTTACGGCAAGAACCGCCATATAATAACCAAGTTGTACACTATTAAGCAAGAAAATTGCTACCAGAATCTGTCCGAGATTGTGGGCTACACCGCCTACAACACTAACACCCGTAACAGAAAAAAGATTAAAATGCTTCAATACTGCCATAAGCACAAGACTGAGAGCGGCGCCCGCCACACTGTATGCAAGTGTCATAACATTTCCGAAAAGAAGTGCAACAATAAAAATACGGAGTACCGAAACAACCGCTGCCTCCTTTATACCGAAACGATACAACAAGAAAATAATTATTATGTTAGGTAATCCTATCTTTATACCCGGAACTGCTGACCACAACGGAGGCAGCACAGCCTCTACATAGGATAAAACAAGAGCTACGGATGTCAGCACCCCTAAAAAAGCTGTCCGTTTTGCTTTACTGCTCATATTTTTACTCCAAAAAATAATTTTATACTACAATATCCAATCCTGAACCAGTAGTTAAGGGAACAACCTCAACAACAAGCTTATGAGGTAAGCAGATGATGCTTTCACCTACGTAGGAAACAGCCTTATGCTCCGAACATATTCCATCAGGACAATTTGCATAGGATATATATGCTTCTCCGTTTTTGATAACGAGCATATTCTCCCCTGCCTTACCATCTGTAAAAAGCATTTTTTCCATATCCTTATCAAGGGGATATTGCTCTGCCACAACACCATCTATACTTATTTCAACGGCATATCCTTTTGTTTTTGTTTTATTCATAACAAGAAGCCCGAGCAAGGCCACAAGAACGATTGCGACTATAAGAATAATGTCATTTCGTTTCTTGTGATGCAAGGACTTCTTTTTTTCATTAACTAACGCCATCAGCTATTAAGATTTGACAAAAAGTCAACACTCTTAAGGCAGCCTGTGGGACAACCCTCTACACAAGCGCCACAGCCTGTACATTTACCATAATCAACAATTGCAAGGTTATCCACCACCTTAATAGCATCCTCAGGACAAGCCTTTTCGCATTTCCTGCAAGCTATACAAGCATTTGAACATACCTTTCGTGCATCTGCACCCTTCTGCTTGTTGTTGCACATAACAATAGTTTTTGCAGTCTGTGGAACAATTGCAATTACCTTTTTAGGACAAGTTTTTGCACAAATACCACAACCTGTACATATATCCGAATTAATATGTGCAATTCCATCCATTATGCAGATAGCGCCTGAAGGACAAGCCTGTGCACAGTCACCGCAGCCTATACAACCAAAGCTACAAGCGGCAGGACCACCAAAAAGCATTGAAGATGCCTTACAGGATTGTATACCTGAATAATTGCATTTATCAGAGGTTGCGTTGCAATTACCGTTGCACATTACAACTGCCTCTGCCTCTATAACATCCTCCGCCTCTACACCGAGAATACCTGCTATTTCCTCTGCAACGGCATCCGCACCGGGAATACAGAGATTGGTCTTTGCACCACCCTCTGCAAGAGCCTTGGCATATTCATCACATCCTGCATATCCGCAGGCACCGCAGTTTGCACCCGGAAGACAAGCTCTGATTTCAGAAACCTTTTCATTCTCTGCGATACCGAAAAATCTGGTAGCAACCGCAAGAAGAATACCTGCAATCAAGCCTACTGCACCAACCACAAGAAGAGCAAATAATATATCTGTCATATCCACCCCTCCTTAAGCAAAGAGATTGTCAACAATTCCTTCAAAGCCGAAGAAAGCCAACGACACGAAGGATGCTGCAATAAGAGTAACGGGAAGTCCCTTGAAATGCTCGGGAATGTCGCTTTCCTCAATACGTGAACGGACACCTGAGAAAAGAACCATAGCAAGTAAGAAACCAAGACCGCAACCAAGTGAGCTTACTATAGACTCTACGAAGCTGTAGCCATCATTCATATTGTTAATGGTAACACCAAGAACGGCACAGTTGGTTGTAATAAGCGGAAGATATACACCAAGACTTTTGTGGAGTGAAGGTATAAACTTCTTGAGAACAATCTCAGTAAACTGAACAAGAGCTGCAATAACAAGGATAAATACAATTGTCTGCATATACTCAAGACCGAGCTTATTGAGTATGAAAATCTGTATGGGCCATGTAACTGCCGTTGCCATAAGCATAACGAATATAACAGATATACCCATACCTACAGCCTGATTAAGCTTCTTTGACACTCCGAGGAAGGGGCAAATACCAAGGAACTGTCTTAAAACATAGTTATTAACAAGAACTGATGACATTAAAATAACAACTAAAGCCTTAAAGCTTTCCATATTATTCACCCTCCTTTACAGTATTACAGCCACCGCTGCAGGTTCCTGCGGCAGGACACCCTGCACAGGAGAATTCTTTTTTCTTTATAGCCTTACCCTTGGTAATAATGTTTACCAGAGCAATAAGGAGACCGTAAACCATAAGACCGCCGGGAGCCTTTACGAATATATCAATTGTATGTCCTGTCATAAAGGGGATTTCGATACCTGCAAAGGTACCGGCACCGATAACCTCGCGGACTGTTGACATAGCAAACATAGCAAGGGTAAAGCCAAGTCCCATTCCGATACCATCAAGAACAGACTTACCTACACTGTTCTTTCCGGCAAACATCTCTGCTCTTCCGAGGATAATACAGTTAACGGTAATGAGAGCGAGGTATACGCCCAGACTCTTATAAAGCTCCGGGAGATACGCATGGATAAACATTTCTACCATTGTAACAAAACCTGCAATAATAACAATATAGCAAGGAATTCTTACTGTGTCAGGAATGAACTTACGAAGAAGCGATACCACAAAGTTAGAACAAATCAAAACAGCCATCGCCGCAAGTCCCATACCGACCGCGCTTGTAACTGATGTTGACATAGCCAATGTAGGACAAGTACCCAGAACAAGCACAAAAACGGGATTTTCCTTAAGAAGGCCCTTTAACAAAACGGACATATTGCTATCTTTTTTCATTATTAAGCCTCCCCTTCTATAATTTTAATTGCTTCAAACACCTTTGATACTGCAACCTTGTAGCCATTGGTGGTAATTGTTGCACCGCTGATTGCATCGATGTCCGAGCTGTTTTCTTCTGTTTTTCCGTTAAACTGAGTGTAGAACTCAGCATCTGCACAAGCAGAGCCGATTCCGTCAGATTCACTCTGATAGGTTGTAACACAGGAAATAATCTCTCTGTCTGCGCTTACAGAAACCTTGATTTTTATATGCTCACCCGAAGGATTATAGTAATGGTCACCGTTAATTCCGAAGCCTGCCGCTTTCAGATCAAATACATAGTTTCCGCTTGCAGTCTTGTATGCCTTTTCAACCTGCGTGGGCATATTCTCATAGCCTGAAATATCAAGCTCTGTAGCCTCACTGCCCATTACAAGCTGAGCCTGTGATTGGGCAGATGTCTTTATATCCTCAGAAGTCTCGGAAACAACCTTGCCTTCACTATCAAGACCTACAAAAACATCACCGAATACGAATACATAGCCACTACCATTTTCTGCCTTATATACAGAAGTGATACCATCAAGCTTTTCTGTGATAAACACGCTCTCAAAGCTTCCTTCGCCTGCAGGTAATGCTTCAGAAAGAGAGTCCGCAAGAATCTCCTCCTCAGTACGCACATCAACGCTGCCGCCACCAAGAATAACAGCAGTATTGAGTGCATCTTTAACTGCATTTCTGTAAGCAAGTGTAGTTTTTGTAGCAGATGCAACAGTATCAACAGTATCAATGGTATCTACCGAGGCACCTACTGTGCTTTCACCATAGGTTTTCTCATAGCCTAAGGTTTCACTGCTTGCAAGACAGGTAGCGCCGGTAACCACACCGTTGCCGTCCACACCACACATAATAACCATACCTGAGCCATATCCCGAGGTAGTCATTTTAACAACATAACCGCCGTTAGTTTCCTTATAAACCTCGTTCACAGTTGAGGGAAGCTCATAAGAGGAAATATCAACAGGCTCAAAGCCTTCACCATCAGGCATTACAACAAGCAATGCCGCATTTGCTTCTGCTGAAGCATTTTTCTCAATCATAGGAGCCGTAACTGCATTTGTAACAGCAAGAAGAAGCGCGATTACACAACAAATTACAGTTAAAGCGCCAACGCTTTTTATATAATTTTTCATTTCTTCTCGCCTCCAAAAATCTTACGGGCTGTCAACATATCTATGAAAGGATTAAGAATGTTCATAATAAGTATTGCGAAGGACACACCTTCAGGATATACACCCCAGAAACGGATAAGCACGGTGATAAGACCTGCACCGATACCGTATACAACCTTTCCGAGAGCAGTTGCGGGTGAGGTTACATAGTCAGTTGCCATAAAGAAAGCACCTAAAATGAGTCCGCCTGAAAGCACCCAGGAAAGAGCAATACCGAAATCAAAATCCTTTACGAAAAGTGTGAAGAGGAATACTGTTGCAATATAAACCACGGGAATGTGCCAGGTAATAACCTTTCTCACAAGAAGGTAAATACCGCCTATGATAAGTGCAAGTGCACATGTTTCGCCGATAGCACCGCCTGTGTTGCCGAGGAATAAATCCATAAACGCAACACTTTCGCCCTCTGCAAGCTGCACAAGAGGTGTAGCACCTGAAGCCGCATCAAGACCTTTGGGAAATGCAACACTTGTCATCGAGCTGAAAGCAACAATCATAAACACACGAGCAGTCATAGCAGGGTTTACGATGTTTTTGCCCACACCACCAAACAGGCACTTAACAATTACAATTGCGAAAACTGAAGCAACTGCACATTGCCACAGGGGCACATTGGCAGGTAAATTCAAGCCGAGTAAGAGTCCGGTAACACAAGCACTGAGGTCTGTTACAGACACAGGCTTTTTCACAATTTTATTGAAGATAAATTCAGAAAGAACGCTGACAGCAACACAAACACCGATAACTGCAAGTGAACGGAGTCCGAAAATCACTGTTCCTGCAATTGTTACGGGCAGGAGCGCTATTAAAACATCACGCATAATTGTCTGTGTGGTTCTCTTTGCGTGAATGTGAGGAGAAACCGACACGGTAAGCTTATTATCCATTATTTTTTCTCCTCCTTTACTTTGTTTGCCTTGTATTCAGCGAGAGCGACCTTTGCCAGTCTGTTGGTCTGCACAAGAGGTCTGTTTGCAGGGCAATTAAATGCACAGCAACCACATTCCATACAGGTTGTAGCCTTCAGCTTATCCAGCTCTTCCATATCGCCTCTTGCATAAGCTTTTGCGATAGAGGTAGCGGCAAGTCCGAAGGGACAATTAACAAGACATGTTCCGCAACGGATACAGTTACCTACCTTAGGCTCCTTTGCTTCCTTAGCAGTAAGAGCGATAATAGCATTTGTCTGTTTCAGAACGGGAACATCTGCCGAAGGAACGGCAACCCCCATCATAGGACCGCCGTAAATTATTTTCTTTGGCTCTTCCTTGAAGCCGCCACAGAAAGAAAAAACATCACTGAGAGCAGTACCTATGGGAACAATAACATTAGCAGGCTTACTAACCGCACCGCCATCTACGGTTATACATTTTTCGACAAGGGGCATACCTGTT
>JAZSCI010000185.1:0-3254 GCA_045602865.1 Acutalibacteraceae bacterium | reverse complement strand
AAGGAAATTGAGTCGAAAAAGACTGAGCTTGATGCGTTTTCCCTTCAGCTTAATGAATTAAGTGACAAGAACAGTCAGTCTGCACAGAAAAGCGTAGAGCTTTCACAGAGAATGTCCGAGCTCACTGTTCAGGTATCGGATTGCAGAGTAGTTGTTTCTACTGCAGAATCCTCTGTAGGTGAAATACAGACACGTATTGATGCCATAAGCAAGAGCTGCGAGGAGAGACTTCCCGTTATTGAAGCTCTCACAAAGGAGTACAATGACACTCTTGCAGAGCTTGACAGAATAAAAGAGCGTAATACAGAGCTTAATAACTCTCTTGCAGGAATTTCTCTTCTTGCCGAAAAGAGGGAGCAAAAGCTCAATGAATTAAAAGAAAAGGAAGCTTCTCTTACAGAAAAGCTTAACAGTAAAAAAGCCCGACTTTCACTTCTTTCCGATCTTGAAAAGAATATGGAAGGCTATCAGGGTAGTGTTAAGGCAGTAATGAAGGAAGTGCACAGAGGTGTACTCAGAGGCATTCATGCTCCCGTTTCCCAGATAATTTCGGTAGGAGAAAAGTATGCTCTTGCTATTGAAACGGCTCTGGGCGGACAGATTCAGAACATTGTAACAGATACTGAAAATGATGCTAAACGAGCAATTAACTTTCTGAAAGAGAGCAGGGCGGGCAGAGCAACCTTCCTTCCCATAACCGCTATAAAGGGCAGACTCCTTGATGAAAAAGGTCTTGATTATTGCTACGGCTACATAAATATTGCCTCAAAGCTTGTTGAATATGACGGAAAGTACGATGAAATCATCAAATCGCTTCTGGGAAGAACTGTTGTGGCTGAGGATCTTGATTCTGCAATTGCTATTGCAAAGAAATATTCATATAAATTCAAAATTGTTACCCTTGACGGTCAGGTTGTAAATGCAGGCGGCTCAATGACCGGCGGTGCCCGACTTCAGAATGCGGGAATACTCAGCAGAGGTAATGAGCTTGACCGACTTAAGGATGAAATTACAGATCTTACGGATAAGCTTACACTTGCGGCAAATGATGTTACTGCACAGGAGGAAAGCTTCTCTTCCGTTGCGGCAGAGCTTGAGGGCTGCAAGGGCGAGATTGCTACTCTTAATGAAGAGAAAATAAGAGTAGAGGGATTGATTGCTTTGAGAAAGGGCAATTACGAAAATGCTCTTGCTCTTCAGAATGAGTCCGAGGATGAAAAAAATCAGCTTAATGAGAGAATAGCTCTTATAAATGACCAGGCAAAGGACTCTGCCGAAAAGCTTACAAAGCTCCAGACTGAGCTTGAGCAGGTTGAGAGTGAGCTTTCGGATATTACGGGTGACCGTGAGAGCATCCGTGAAAAGAGGGAAAAGCTTACCGCAGACAGTGCAGAGATTACACTGTTTATAGCAACCTCCAATAAAGAAATAGAGGCTAAAAGGGAAGAAATTACCCGACTTGAGGGCAGAAGCACAAGCCACAAGGATAAGCTTTCTCAGTTGGATGATGAAATTGAGGAAATCAAAAAGAAAAATGAGGATATCCGTTCAACCATAGAAATTCTCAATGGTGAGGCAGAAACAATGCGTACACTTTCCTCGGCTACCGCAGAAAAAATTTCCCTGGATGTTACCAAGCGTGAGGCTCTTGAGCAGGAAAACGGAAAGCTCCGTATCCAGGAGAGAGAAAAGAGCGATGAAAAGGAAAAATTAGGCGGTGAGAAGGCGAGACTTTCCGAGCGTAAAGAGGCTATGGAAAAGGAATTCCGTGAAATCACCGATAAGCTTTTCGATGAGTACGAGCTTACAAGAAGCGAGGCGGAAGCACTTGATATAACAATTGAGGATGTACCTGCTTCAAGAAAACGACTTAACGAGCTCAAGGGTAAAATCAGAGCACTGGGAAGCGTAAATGTAAGTGCTATTGAGGAATACAAAGAGGTTTCGGAAAGACATGTATTTATGCACGCTCAGGTAAGTGATGTTGAGAAGTCAAAGGCTGAGCTTATCAAGCTTATTAACGAGCTTACCTCTAAAATGGGAGAGCAGTTCAAGGAGCAGTTTGATAAAATCAACTTGAACTTCGGGCAAACCTTTGCAGAGCTTTTTGGTGGCGGTAAGGCATCCCTTGTTCTTACTGATGAGGAAGCGGTTCTTGAGTGCGATATTGATATCAAGGTTCAGCCACCGGGAAAGAATGTTCAGAATATTTCACTCCTTTCAGGTGGTGAAAAGGGACTTTCGGCTATTGCGTTGCTTTTTGCCATACTCAAGGTTAATCCCTGTCCCTTCTGTATCTTTGATGAGGTTGAGGCAGCCCTTGATGATGTTAACGTTGCACGTTATGCAGGCTATGTTCGCCGTATGACGGCTAACACACAGTTTATTCTTATTACTCACCGTAGAGGTACTATGGAGGAGGCAGATATGCTCTATGGCGTTACAATGCAGGAAAAGGGCGTATCAAAACTCCTTGAGCTTAAGACTGCAGAAATGGCAAGCAGGTTTGAGCTTGATTAATAAATTCTGGTGATGTGGAAAACGGAAAATTTCCGTTTTTCCGTCACCTGTGAAAAAGAGGTTTTTTCATTGGGTATTTTTAAGAAAATCAATTTCGGTCTGAGAAAGACCAGAAACAATATGTCAGGAGCAATTGATAACGTTCTTGATAGCTATACCTCTATTGATGAGGAGCTTTTTGATGAGCTTGAGGAAGCTCTCGTTATGGGTGATGTAGGAGTTACAACTGCATCGGAAATAACACGCCGACTCAACGACAATGTTCGTAAAAAGGGTATAAAAAATCCTGCTGATGTAAAATCAGAAATAAAGAACATTATTGCTGAAATGCTTGAAGGCGGAGAGGATATGGGGCTTATTACCATTCCTTCCGTAATTCTTGTAATCGGTGTCAATGGTGTTGGTAAAACCACTACTATAGGCAAAATGGCAGCTATGTACAAGGCAGAGGGAAAGAGTGTAATTCTTGCGGCGGCAGATACCTTCCGTGCGGCAGCTATTGACCAGCTTGATGTATGGGCAGACCGTGCAGGTGTTGATATTATCAAGCACAAGGAGGGCGCAGATCCTGCGGCAGTTATTTTTGATACTATTTCTGCGGCAAAGGCAAGAGGAACAGAGATTATTATCTGCGATACTGCAGGTAGACTTCACAATAAGAAAAATCTTATGGAGGAGCTTGCAAAGATATACAGAGTAATTGACCGTGAGCTTCCCTATTCTGACCGTGAGGT
>JAZSCI010000184.1:0-3054 GCA_045602865.1 Acutalibacteraceae bacterium | reverse complement strand
GAAATTGTTACACTCTCCCACTCTGCACGTTCAAGAGCAATTTTTGCAAACGGTGCAGTTAACGCAGCAGTATTTATAAACCAAAAAGAAAACGGTATTTATAATATGAGCGATTTGGTAAACGCCAATTAAATGAATATGATATCTTTTAAACAAGTCGGTTGATAAAATCGACTTGTTTTTTTATATGAAAGGAGCGATGCACACAAATGTGCATCGCTCTGATTTTATAATTATTAAACCTTATTAATATGCCTTGCCCCAATAAACCATCTGCTTTGCAGGTTTACCACAACAAACACATACATCGGAAAGCTGCTCCTGCTCAAAAGGAATGCAACGGGAACCAACTCCGGTCAATTCCTTGACCTTATCCTCGCACTCTTCCTCGCCACACCACATAGCTTTAACAAAGCCATCGCCAAACTCGTTAAGCTTTGCGACAATTTCATCAATAGTTGTGCAGGTGAAGGTGCGTTTTTCTCTGTTTTCCAAGGCTTTATTGTATATTGCGGCAGAGTAAGCTTCGATAGCTTCGCAAACCTTTACTTCAAGCTCATCAAGAGAAACAAAAAGCTTTTCTCTGTTGTCGCGTCTTACAATAACACACTGATCGTTTTCAATATCCTTAGGACCGATTTCAATACGGAGAGGAACACCCTTCATTTCATACTCAGCAAACTTCCAACCGGGTGAGTTGTCACTTGCATCAACCTTTACTCTGAATTTATCAGATAATCTGTCAGCAAGCTCATTTGCCTTCTCAATAACTCCTCCCTTGTGAGCTGCAATAGGAATAATAACAACCTGTATAGGTGCAACTGCAGGGGGAAGAACAAGACCGTTATTATCACCGTGCGACATAATCAGAGCACCAATAAGTCTTGTGGTAGAACCCCAGGATGTCTGATGTACATATTGCAAGGTGTTATTTTTGTCCTGATATGTCATACCAAATGCACGTGCAAAGCCGTCTCCGAAATAGTGAGAAGTAGCTGCCTGTAAGGCTTTACCATCATGCATAAGTGCCTCGATTGCGTAAGTTGCCTCAGCACCTGCAAATTTATCACTATCCGTTTTCTTGCCCTTTACAACGGGCATACATAAGGATTTCTCGCAGAAATCTGCATATACATTAAGCATACGCTCTGTTTCCTCAATTGCCTCTTCCGCTGTTGCGTGAATTGTGTGCCCCTCCTGCCAAAGGAACTCTCTTGTTCTGAGGAATGGACGTGTGGTTTTCTCCCAACGCACAACATTGCACCACTGATTATAAAGCTTGGGTAAATCTCTGTGAGACTGAACAATCTTAGCATAGTGCTCACAGAAAAGAGTTTCTGATGTAGGACGAACACAAAGTCTTTCCTCTAAAGGTGCACTACCACCATGAGTAACCCATGCAACCTCGGGAGCAAATCCCTCAACGTGATCCTTCTCCTTCTGGAGTAGGCTTTCAGGAATAAACATAGGCATATACACATTTTCGTGTCCTGTTTTTTTGAATTCAGCATCAAGAATCTTCTGTATATTTTCCCAGATAGCGTAACCATAGGGGCGGATAATCATACATCCCTTAACACTTGAATAGTCAACAAGGTCAGCCTTCTTAACAACATCAGTATACCATTGAGCAAAATCAACATCCATAGATGTTATCGCTTCAACCATTTTTTTCTGTTCAGCCATTTTTTTACCTCTATTCTGAATAATAATTTATTTGTTTTCAAGGAAATTCACAAGATCTCCTAATGTATGAATATTTTCAAGGGCTTCATCGGAAACCTCTTTGTTAAACATATCCTCAACAGTCATAACAAGATCATACAAATCAGGCTCACCATCACATATATCGCCCAATAAAACTGATTCACGGGTTACATAGTCTTCATCTAATTCGAAATAACTGCAAACCTCTTCTTTTAGCATTTCGTAAACCATAATTTAAACCTCGTAAGTATTATTTAACCTATAAATTGTAATAATTTTATCGTTGTTTGTCAATACTTGAAAAAAGAAATGTCCTAACAATAAAGAAGAAAATGGATATTTTACAAAAGGAAAATACCCATTTTACTATTTTATTTAATGAATGTTGAACATCTTTTTGTATATCTTCTTGATTGCAGGTGAAATTATATTAAAAACAAGAATATTAGAGCCTGATTTAACAAGGTTGAACGCAATACAAACCCCAAGAAAACCGCTGATAAACTCACTAAGGGGAAGGCTCATAAATGAAGAAGTAAGCCAGATATTCATAGGTATCATCACAAGTGTCATAACAATCATTCCGCAAAGACCGGCAATAATCCTTCCTCTTAATCCACCTATCTTTTTTTGAACAAATGTAAGTGTAATTATCATCAGGCCCGAGGAAAGAAAATGCATTATAAATCCGATAATTCCGCTTTGTGAGCTGAAAACAAGAGTTTGAATAAGACATACAACAAATAAGGTAGCAATTGCATATCCAGGACCTAAAAGGGTTGAACATACAAGTATCGGTACATCAGAAAACTCCATTTCGTAAAATTCTGTGAAAAGCGGAAATCTGAGAACAACCATGAACACAAGGGATAATGCCGCAAGAACGGATGCTACAGTAAGTCTTTGAAGTTTTTGCTTGTTTGAATAGTTCTTTTTAGTTTTCATAACGGAAACCTCCGAAAAAATAAAATCGCCCCGAAAAATCAGGGCGACAAAACGCAAAATGCGCCGAAACATTCTCTCATCCGGACTATACCGTCGGTCTGGGAATTTCACCCAATCAATCACAATGTGACTCGCAGACTTTTACTGCCGGTGGGGAATCTCGCCCCGCCCTGAAGTTTCGATCAGTTGATGCTCTCAACGTAATACATTTTATTCCAAATATGTGTATTTGTCAACTTAATTTTTTCTACATCTGAAAAACCGCCAAATAGCACTCCTCTTTTTCACTTAAGGTGCTCTTGCTATTGACATTCGTATACATTTATAATATAATTTTTTCGTATGTAAAAATATTTATATAGGAGAAATTATAATGGGTATTTATGAAGAATTGGTTGCTCG
>JAZSCI010000183.1:0-2192 GCA_045602865.1 Acutalibacteraceae bacterium | reverse complement strand
CACTATTACTTCTTCCCTCTTACTTCGCCAAAGGCGCCCTGCCCGTTCCCTACGGCTTCGCAAAGGATATGGTTGTTTTTCAAGGGGAAATTTTGAAGAATTTCACTTCTTCACTATTCCTTCTTACCTCTTACTTTGCCGAAGGCGCTATGCCCGTTCCCTACGGTTGTTCTATCCGAGTGAATCGCAAACCGCTACTTGCTATCCGCTATTTGCTAATCGCTATTTGCTATTTGCTAACCGCCGGCGGCTGGTAGCCGGCAGCTGGCAGCTAATCAATACTTATCCTTAATTGTCTTCACCGCAGAGGCTGCGCTCTTTGTGCTGCCCTTGTAGGCTACGAGCTTATAGGAATAAGTCTTGCCCTTCTTTGCGGACTTGTCAAGGTAAGACACCTTTGTACCGCCCTTTACCTTTGCAAGTCTTTCATAGGAGCCGCTACCGGTCTTGCGGTAAACAATGTAGCCCTCTGCACCCGATACCTTGCTCCACTTAACGGTAATACCTGCTTTTGCAGTGGTAGGTGTTTTGATTGTGGGAGCAGCAACAAAGGTAATATTCTTTGATGCGGATTTCTCGGATGAGCCTGCTTCATTTACGGCTTTTACAACATAGTAATATTTCTTGCCACTCTTTGCGATTTTGTCTGCATAAGCGGTTTTTGTTGTCTTGCCCAGGTACTCATAAGAGCCACCGCTTAATTTTCTGTACACTTTGTATGAGTCGGCACCATCAACCTTCTTCCACTCAAGTCTTACGCCGTAATCCTTGTTGGCAATTGTTTTGATTGTGGGCTTTGAGCATTTAAGCTGAGGAATCGGTTGTGATTCATGACCTCCACAGGCATAACAAACCCTATATTTATAACCCTTACTGTCACAGGTGCTTTCAAGCCCTATATACCACTCACCGTAATGATGACCGTAAGCCTTCATTATTGTCTCTTTAGTCTCTCCACACCATCTGCATTTCTCTGCATCCACGCCATCCTTGGTGCAGGAAGCATAAATCGTTTTGTCGTAATCCTGCTCCCAATAATGAATGCATTCTTTACAAGCTTCTGTTTTTACAACAGCAAAACCGTAATATTGAGTGCTTCCGTCACTTGTAAGGCGAATCTTAACGGTATCGCCCTTAACGCAAATCGTCTTTCCTGCAAGATACGAACCGGTATACTTACCTACTAAATTATCGTTACAATCATAAATATAAATATAGTCATATCCGTCCTCTGTTACAGTATCAGCCGAAAATGTTACTGCAGTAAACACTGCACCGGGACAATTTACTGTGTACACCTCATCACAATCATTCTTGTAGGGATGTTCAGATTCCAGAACGGGAACTACATAATCACAAAGTGTACACTCACCGTCAACTATATTATGCTCCAAAGCCGGAACAACCTCTGTATATTCGTATCCACAGGGACAGGTAAAGGTCTGCGAGCCCTCGGAATTACAGGTAGGCGCTGATATAATTTTTGAAACAACATAGTGCTTTTCCCATTCATCAATATTTATATTATAGTGAATCTGAGAATTTTTTAAATTATCATTACCGGTTGCAATTTTCATAGCAGACCATTGTGCCTCGGTGCCTTCATATAAAACATCCGCTAATTCCCAAGATGTAAAAGCGCCTTTTCCTATTGATTTAATATTCAAGGGTATAACAACCTTTTTTAAGTTATTACAATAACAGAATGTTTCTGCATCAATACCCGATAAACCCTTTCCTAACACGATGGTTAATATATTATCTGTATTAAATGCAGCTTTTACAATATTCAGCACACTGTCAGGTATTGTGTAAGATGTACTTTCTTTTCCATCAGGATATTTAATAAGTTTTGTAAGATTCTTATTGAATAGTACGCCATCCTTTGAGGAATACATCGTATTATCCGGTGAAACATTTATTGTTGTGAGCCCTGAACATCCAGAGAAAGCTGATTCACCTATTTTCGTTACACTATCAGGTATATTGATTGATGTGAGCTTACAGCATCCGTAGAAAGCCTCATCCCCTATGTTTGTCACGCCATCAGGTATGACTATAGAGGTGAGATTATTACAATTCCGGAAAGCTCCATAACCTATACTTGTTACACTATCGGAGATGATAACGGAGGTAAGGCTTGTGCAATTATAGAAAGCATACCGTTCTATACTTGTTACATTGTCGGGGAT
>JAZSCI010000182.1:0-8681 GCA_045602865.1 Acutalibacteraceae bacterium | reverse complement strand
ATTCAGTATTTTACACCTTTTTTTAAAAAAAAGCAAGAATCGTTTTTTCTTTTATTTTCTTTTTTAGAAAAGATTCTTTATCATATACATTATATTTGATTTTTTACTATATGTGTGGTATCATATAGAATGACAAAAAATTGCAAACCGCTAATTTTCAGGTGATTTATGAAGGAAACCATTTTTGTAGCACTAAGCGGAGGTGTTGATTCGGCTGCCGCCGCAATTCTTTTGCAGGAGCAGGGCTATAATGTACGGGGTGTTACCCTGAGACTGAAGCCCGGCGATGATGCCAATAAGGATATCGAGGATGCCTATGCCGTAGCTGAGGCACTTTCCATACCCCTTGATGTGCTTGACAGAAGAGAGGAATTCCGTAAAATTACGGATTATTTCTGCAAAGAATATCTTGAAGGCCGCACCCCTAACCCTTGTGTTTTGTGCAACCCTACAGTTAAATTAGGGCTTCTTCTGGACTACGCCACAGAGAAGGGTGTAGAGAGAGTAGCTACGGGACATTACGCAGACATAGTCTGTGATGACAACGGCATTTACTCTATCAGGCGAAATCCCACAAGCAAGGATCAGAGTTATTTCCTCTGCCGCCTTAATCAGGACATTCTCTCACGGGTGATTTTTCCTGTTGCCCACCTTACAAAGCCTGAAATAAGGGAATTGGCAGAAAGCCGCGGAATCCCCGTTGCGCAGAAGCGTGACAGTCAGGAGGTCTGCTTCATTCCCGACAATGACTATATTTCGTTTATTGAAAGGGAATTTTCACCCGAAGCCCTGCCCGGTCCGTTTCTTTCATCCTCGGGAGAGGTTTTAGGAACACATTCGGGAATTTACAAATACACCATAGGTCAGCGGAAAGGTCTCGGTGCTTTCGGCAAGCCTATGTACGTTTTATCCATTGACAAAAACAAAAACGCTGTCACAATCGGCGACAACAACGAGCTTTTCAAGGAGCACATAAAAATAAATGATATTAACTTCACCTCGGGAAGGGTGCCCTCCGGAGATCTTTCCTGCCTGGTGAAAATCCGTTGTGCCGCAAGGCCTGCCCGTGCAGTGCTTTCCCTTTCGGAAAGCGGAAATGAAGGAGATATCTTTTTTGCAGAGCCCCAGCGCGCGGCGGCACCGGGACAGACAGCGGCAATCTATATTGATGATATTTTAATCGGAGGAGGCACTATATGCAATCCTTAAGAATGTTATATAAAACAGGTAAAGGTCCCTCAAGCTCTCACACTATGGGGCCCCAGTATTCAGCAGAATACATTAACAGAAATTTCCCTGAAGCAACCCTTGTTCAGGTTATTCTCTACGGCTCACTTGCCCTTACAGGTGAGGGCCACGGCACGGACAAGGTGCTCAGAGATACTCTGGCTATGCCAAACGAAATTATTCTCGATACCGAAACCGTTGACCTTCCCCACCCCAACACACTTGACTTCATTGTGTACGGTGAGGAGAAAAAGGAAATTGCCCGTGTCAGGGCAATGAGCATCGGCGGAGGCGAAATCCGTATTGAGGGTGTCCCCGATGTTACTGCACCCGAGGTCTATCCCCAGAAGAATTTCAAGGAAGTAAAGGAATACTGTCTTCTCCACCACTTAAGGCTCAGCGACTATGTGGCACAGTTTGAGGGGCACGACATTTTTGTTTTCCTCAAGGAAATCTGGGAGCAGATGAAGGCAACTGTCCGCGAGGGACTTGCCGCAGAGGGCATTTTGCCCGGCGGTCTCGAGGTAGAGCGAAAGGCAAGATACCTTTATGCTCAACGACATATGGATGAAACTCCCGAAACGAGAGAAAACAGACTTGTGTGTGCTTATGCTTATGCAGCAAGCGAGCAGAATGCAGGCGGCGGTACAATTACCACCGCACCAACCTGCGGAGCCTCGGGTGTACTTCCCGCGGTGCTTTTCTATATGCAGGAGAAAAAGGGCTTCACGGATTTTGAAATCGCAAAGGCTCTTGCCGCCGCAGGAATTATCGGCTCAATCGTTAAGCAGAACGCTTCCATAAGCGGAGCCGAGGCAGGCTGTCAGGCAGAAATCGGCACGGCTTGCTCAATGGCTGCCGCCGCACTGGCAGAGCTTCACTTTATGGACCTTGACCAGATTGAATATGCTGCAGAAAATGCTATGGAGCATTATCTTGGACTTACCTGCGATCCCGTTTGCGGACTTGTGCAAATCCCCTGCATCGAGAGAAATGCGGTTGCAGCTATGCGTGCAATCAATGCACTTTCCCTTGCAAACTTCCTTACCTCTACCCGAAAGGTTACCTTTGATACGGTAGTTGAGACAATGTACGAGACAGGCAAGGATCTTAAATGCAAATACAGAGAAACAAGTGAAGGCGGTCTTGCCGCTAACTATCAGGCACTTGACTAAAAGGAGTTGTGAATTATGAAAAAAGAAAAATCCCCTGCTGAAAGCACTGCAACAAATCAGCACCCGAACAAAATCGGTATCCGTGAGGGTATCGGATATATGCTTGGTGACGGCGGAAACCTTTTTGTTCTCACCTATGTATCCTCATACCTTAAGGTTTTCTACACAGATGTTCTCAAGCTCCCTACCTCAAGTGTTGCAAACCTTTTCCTCTTTACCCGCTTGTGGGATGCTGTAGACGATCCTATGTGGGGCGCAATTGTCGCAAAGCGCAAGCCCTCAAAGGACGGCAAATACCGCCCCTATCTGAAATGGCTGGCAATTCCCCTTGCCCTTTCACAGGTGCTGTGCTTTATTGATGCCTCAGCATTCACCCACAGTCAGGTAATGCTTCTCGTTTTCGCATACGTTACATACATCGCCTTTGGTATGCTTTACACAGGTATGAATGTGCCCTTTGGCTCATTGGCTTCGGTTATTACCGATGATCCCGATGGCAGAACACTTCTTTCCACCTTCCGTACAATCGGAAGCGGTGTAGGCGGTGCGGCTCCCGCGCTTCTGGCTCCCTTCCTTATTTATGCCAAGGTTACTGCCGAGGATGGCTCAACCTACAATGTTGCAGATGGCGGCGGAATGTTCAAATTTGCCCTTGTTATGGGTATTCTTTCTGTTATCTTCTACTATGCCTGCTACGGAATGACAAAGGAAAGAGTTCCTTCAGAGGCAGAGCCAAAGGTAAATATGAAGGAAATCTACGGCGGTATGCTGAAAAGTCAGCCCTTTGTGGTTTTAGCTCTTACAGGTATACTTATAAGCGGTCAGCTTCAGTTCAACTCCCTTAATCAGTATCTTTACAAAAACTATTTCTGCAATACATCACTTTCCGTTGTAGGTACTATCGCACAGTATGCACCTCTTGTAATTATGCTCCCCTTCTCAGGTAAGATCATAAAGAAGTACGGCAAAAAGGAGATTTGCTCGGCAACCTCACTCATTTCTGCAATTGCGGCAATTCTCGTATTTGTTATCAAGCCCGGTCCCGACCAGGCATGGCTCTTCCTTCTTATGCAGTTCATTATCGGCTTCGGCTACTCATTTGTTTCCATTACAAACTGGGCTATTGTTGCCGATGTTATTGACTACCAGCTTTACAAAACAGGCATCAAGAACGAAAGTGGCATATATGCAGTTTACACCTTCTGCAGAAAGTTAGGTCAGACTGCCGCAGACTACGGCGGACTTGTGCTTCTGGGCAAGGTCGGCTACGAGGCATCAACAATGGCAAATGCAGGCTTTGTTGAGGGTATCAGTGAAGGAATCCTCACAGTATGTACCCTTATCCCTGCGATTACATACACACTTGTGTTTATCCTTTACAAGTTCTTCTTCCCCCTTACAAAGGAGAAGCTTGAGCCTGTATACAAATATGTAAGAGAAAACAACGAAAAATTAGAGGCGTAATCCCTCTTAATCAATACAAAAAGAGGTTTATAAATGAAGCTTGAAGAAAAAACACTATCATCCACGGAAATTTTTGATGGGGTTGCAATCCACCTTTTCAAGGACGAAATTCTTCTCCCCAACGGCAATACGGGTGTCCGTGAAATCATAAGACATCCCGGTGCTGTATGTGTACTCCCCATTACGGAGCAGGGTGACATAATTCTTGTAAATCAGTTCCGCTACGCCCTTAATAAGGTTACTCTGGAGCTTCCTGCAGGAAAGCTTGAAAAGGGAGAGGAGCCCCGACTGGCGGCTTTAAGAGAGCTTTCCGAGGAAACGGGACTTTCCGCAGAAAACCTGGAATTTGTGGGCGATTTATACACCACCCCCGCCCTTATTGATGAGGTTATACACATGTATATTGCCACAGGACTCACCGAGGGTGAGCAACACCTTGATGAGGATGAGTTTGTAAACACTGTGACAATGCCCCTTTCCCAAGCCGTTGAAATGGTTATGAACGGGGAAATCAAGGATTCAAAAACTCAGACAGTTATTCTGAAAGCCGAAAGACTTATGAGGAGGAAGGAAAATGACTAAAATCAAAAGGCTTACCGCATTATTTCTTGCGGTGGTGTGCTTTGCATCCGTACTGACCGTATGCTCCTCTGCCATAGAAACTGTGTACAGAAGCTACGATAAAAAATACGGCTATGTAGCACCCGTGAAGGATAATCTGAAAACCCTTTGCAAGGAATATAAATTCAACAATCCTCAGGGTGTACTGAATTTCAAATTCAAAAGCAAGGGCTACAGCAAAAATGTTTTCTTCGGAATAACCATTTACTCCGACAAGGAAATGCAGAACATTATCTACAACACAGGAGACACCTTCCCTGCCACAAATGCCGTGGGTAGTATAAGCCTTAACTTCTCCTCTTTACCAAGCGGAGAGTACCACGGAATCTGCTACACCTTTGTGTACAAGAACAATAAATATGCAGTAGACGAGGATAGCATCTACACCTATACAATAAAGGTAAACAAAATCGGTGACTATGTTCCCAAAATCACCGAAGCCTCTGCACTTTATTCAGGAAACTTTATTTCGTGGAAAAGTGTAGAATATGCCGATAGCTACATTATTTACAGAAAAACCCCGGACACATCCTGGAAAAAGCTTGCTGAAACAGAAGAGAAAAGCTATCTTGACACCTCTGCAATCAGAGGCACAAGATATTCCTACACTGTAAAGGCGGTGGAAAACGGCTACAAGAGCACCTGTAACAAAAGCGGTGTAGAGCTTTGCTACCTTCCCTATCCTGTGCTTGAGGAAGCTCTTGTTCTCAGCGACAACCGGATAAAGCTCAGCTGGCTTCCCGTTGAGGGTGCCGACAGTTATCGTGTATACCGCAAAGCACCGGGAGAAAGCTCATACACCCGTATAGCCACTCTCAGTAATGCAACAGAGTACACGGATGCAGAGAAAAAGACGGCTACCGCCGAATACTCATACAAAATCAAGGCATTCAGCGGTACAATTTCCGGCACCGTTTCCCCTGCAATAAATGTTTCGGTTATGGGTATTTCTAAATGTGAGCCCTATTTTGACAAAGATAAAATCACTGTCCGTTGGAACGAGCCCCAGGATGCCACAGGCTACACCCTTTTCAGAAAGGTCTCCAAGGGCGAATGGGAAACACTCATTTCAAACGAAAGCATTTGTGAGTATACCGATACGGATATAGAAAGCGGCAAAAAGTATACCTATTCTCTTGTAGTGCACAAGGGCGACAAGACAAGCAGCTTTGACTCAAAGGGTACTTCCGTAGTCACACTCACAGAGCCCCGTATAAAATCCATAGGCAACAGTAAAGCCGACTCTGTCCTTATTAAATGGGATGAGGTATACGGAGCAAAAAAATACAATGTATACAGAAGAACTGTTTCGGGAGAGTTCGAATACATCGGCACTACCGAAAATGAATACTATTACGATAAGTCTCAAAAAACCAACAACATTTATTACGAATATTATGTTGAAGCCGAAAGCAAGAACGGAATAAGCCTTTCGGGAAACAATACAAAACGCGTTCACTATATGGCAGCACCTGATGTTACCTCTCTTAAATGGGATGGAGACGGCTACTGTCTTAAGTGGAAAAGAGTTTCGGGCGCAACATCCTACAAGGTTTACAGAAAGGCTCCCGGCGGAAGCTACAAGCTTATTGCGGAGGTTCCTATGAATGTATATACCTTCGTGGACACCGCTGCTAAAAAGAAGGATAAATACTACTACATTGTAAAATCCGTAAACGGAAAAACCGCAGGGGCTTACGAAAACGGCAAGGCTACCTTCTGAAAAACTTTATAAAAAGACATAAAAAACCCACAGAACGGATTTTTGTTTTTTCGTTCTGTGGTTATTTTTTCTAAATATATTTGTGTAAAACCTTGCGGAATGAACAATGCCGTTTCCCACGATTGTTCTGTCCAAGTGAATTGCAAACCGCTACTTGCTATTTGGTCAACTGATACACTCCGCTATTCTCTTTGCCAGGGGAAGCTTTGTAGGTGGGTGAATGTGGTCATTTTCACACACATCTGCGCTTTTTACCAAGCAGGTATTTCCTGTTTCCTGTGCCGCTTCCCCGATGGCTCTCTGAACCGCCTTCCAGCCTGTAGAATGGCCGTATATGAAATCGGGAAGCTCAATAAGAATAAACTCCAGGTCAGGTGAAAGGAAAACCTCCCGCCAGTTTTCTATGAGGCGCTTGAGCATACCCTTATAAACAGGTGTAGTGTTGTCGGGAGTATCGGCGTTTGACTCACCCTGATACCACACAACTGCTTTCAGGGCATAGGGAACAAGCTCCATAAGCATTTTTTCATAAAGGAAGCCATCGTGATTCCAGAGCATATATTCGGGAACTCTTTTGTCACCTGAAATTTCCTCGGCACCTATATTGCACTCAGTACCAAGAAGAATACCCTTTGGCATCCAGCTCTGAATCATAGATGCACCCTGATAACAACCTATAATTCCTACCGCGTGACCAGTCCTTTTGCTTCCCTCCTTAGCCGCAAGATAGCCGATAGCAGGCCATTTGCCTACATTATCCTTGTGAGCCTGAATCCAGCCATCCTCGGGAAAATAGAATTCGCCTTCCTCGGGGCGCCTGAGAATAAAGGAGCGCACAAGGGAATTTGTTTCATATTCACTCTCGGGTGTATTGGTTTCAAAAAGCTTCAACTGAAGATTTGACTGTCCTGCAAGAAGCACAACATCACCGAAATACACATTCCGAAGCACAATTTCCTCACCATTGAGATTTACATTCATATCATAAGGACCGCCGTAGCCGTGGCAGGGAAGCTCTGCAATCCATTTGCCGTTTCGGGAGCTTGCCTCGGCTTTCATTCCGTCAATGCTCACACAAGCCTTTCCTTCTCCCTCGCCGAAAACGAACACTCTTTTTTCTGCCTGAAGCACCATATTATGAGAAAACACCTGATTAAGCTTCACAAGGAATCACACTCCCGAAAAATTTTATGCTAATTTCTGTATTTCAGTATACCATAATTTTATAAAGGTGTAAATCTATGAAAATCAAAGGATTTATGATATAATATATGTTGTAATAATAAAACGACACAACTATACAATTAAAAAGGAACGAAGCCCTATGACAAATACCGAAACCAAAAAAATTCTTGTAGTTCTCACAGGCGGAACTATTTGCTCTCTGTCGGATGAAGACAGAAGCTTCGGCACAAACACCCGACACCTTAACGGAGAGCTTGCCCGCGCTTTAATTGAGAATATTTTCAGGAGTAGTGACTCGGAATATGCTTCAACAGAAATCTGCTACGGAAAGCCCGAGGCTTTTACTCTCAGTGAAAATATGACACCCTCAAAGCTTTCACAGATTGTCTCATACCTGAAAAGCATACCTTTTTCTGATTACAAAGGCATTATTATTCTTCACGGAACTGATACCCTCGCCTTTACCGCCGCCCTTTTGTCCTTAATTTTCAGCAGTACAAAAACTCCCCTTATGCTGGTAAGCGCCAACCAACCTCTCACGGATGAAGGGACTAACGGAAATGCCAATTTCCGCACGGCGGTGGAGCTTATTATGAACAACATAAGCGGTGGAATTTATGTGCCGTACCGAAATACAGACGGCAAAATGTATATTCATCAGGGCTCGCGCATAATGCAATGCAAAAGCTATTCGGAGAACTTTTACAGTGGCGGTGACATAGCACCCGTATACACAGGCACTCCTGCAAGCACAAGTGAAATACTCAGAATCTTTGAAGATATTTCCCGCAAAAGGCTTTGTGAAAAAGAGCCCGACAACCGAATCTGTCAGCTTCTTTCAGATTTGGATTTTGAGCCTTCGGGCGATACACTCCTTGTCTACCCATACACCGGACTTGACTATTCACGGATTTGTCTTGACGGCATCAGGGGAATTGTCCATTCCACCTACCATTCAGGCACATTCTGTGTGGACAGAGCCTCTCCCGAAGAGGATTTTTCCCACTACTCGGTGCTTTCTCTTTGCGAAAAATGCAAAAAAAGACAAATTCCTGTATTTGCCGCCCCCTGCAAGGTGGATTCCGAGCAGTATTCCTCGGTTTTTGACGGAGTTTATAACGGCGGTATTATCCCCCTTGATATGACTACGGAAGCCGCCTATGCAAAGCTTATAATCGGCATCAGTGCAGGACTTGAGGGCGAAGCACTTACGGAATTTATGAAGCTTTGTATCAATAATGAGATGGTTTCGTAAGAGCAGGTCGGGGTTGGTTTTCTGATAACTG
>JAZSCI010000181.1:0-10520 GCA_045602865.1 Acutalibacteraceae bacterium | reverse complement strand
TCCCGATGTAGTTGAACCTGCAACAAATTGTATTGATGAATTTATTACAATGGTTCAGGGTCTTCTCGATAAAGGCTATGCTTATGTTGCAGGCGGAAACGTTTATTTTGATACATCAAAGCTCGATGAATACTATGTTTTCAACAAGCACGATATTGAGGAGCTTATGGTGGGTGTCCGTGAGGGTGTTGAGGAAGACACAAACAAGAAAAACAAAAATGACTTTGTGCTCTGGTTTACAAAATCAAAGTTTGAGGAGCAGGCACTTAAATGGGATTCTCCCTGGGGTGTGGGCTATCCGGGATGGCATATCGAATGCTCTGCAATCAGCCTTAAGCATCTGGGTGACAAGCTTGACATCCACTGTGGCGGTATCGACAATGCATTCCCACACCACACCAACGAAATTGCCCAGAGTGAAAGCTTTATCGGTCATAAATGGTGTAATTACTGGTTCCATGTGCTTCATCTGAACACAAATTCAGGTAAAATGAGCAAATCCACAGGAGAGTTTCTTACTGTTTCTCTTCTTGAAAGCAAGGGCTACAATCCTCTTGCGTACAGACTTTTCTGTCTTCAGTCACATTACAGAAAGAATCTTGTGTTCTCTTATGAGAATCTTGACGGCGCCGCAACCGCTTACGATAAGCTTCTTAAGAAAATTGCCTCGCTTAATGCAAATGAGGCAGATGAGCTTGATATGGCAGCCGTTGAAAAGCTTCAGAGCTCATTCAAGGCGGCTCTTGATAATGACATTAACACATCACTTGCAGTTACCGCAGTTTATGATGTGCTCAAGGAAAAAACAAATGATAAGACAAAGGCGTACCTTCTTGCTGATTTCGACAAGGTGCTTTCTCTTAATCTTCTTGAAAATGCTGCAAAGCTTAACGAGAAGGCAGATGAGGGAGAGGATGAGCTTTCAGCTTATGTTGAGGAGCAGATTGCCCTGAGAAAGGAAGCAAAGAAAGCCAAAAACTTTGCTGAGGCAGACAGAATCCGAGATGAGCTTGCCGCAAAGGGAATAAAGCTTCTTGACACAAGAGAGGGTACAACCTGGACAAAGGAATAAAAACGGAGTAAATATTATGACAAGTAAAGAAAGAGCAAGACTTCGTGCCGAGGCTAACGGACTTACACCTATTTTTCAGATTGGTAAAGAGGGTGTAACCGATGCCGTAGTGGCACAGATTGAGGATACATTCAATACAAGGGAGCTTTTCAAAATAAAGCTTCATCTTGAGAGTATTCCCGAGTCACCCAAGGAGATTGCACAGAAAATTTCAGAAAGAACAGGCTGCGATATTATACAGGTTATCGGCGGTACAATTGTTGTTTTCAGAATCAATCTCATTCTCCGACAGAAGGAAGCCGAAAAGAAAAAAAGGCTTAAGGAAAAGGCTCGTAAAATAGCTTTGGAGAAAAGAACCGAAAGAACAAGAAAAAAATATAGCGGCAGGTAAAATTATGAACGAGGTTGTTACAGTAACCAAAAGGCGCAAGGCAGGTCCATTTATAATCGGACTTGTGATTCTCGCTCTTGCGGTTACGGGAGTTGTGAATATAGTACAGTTTGCCCTTTCCTATATTGATATGGGTGAGGAGGAGACTGTGGATTACTCTGCTTATGCAGAATTTCTTACCTGGGTTGTAGGTGTTGATCCTGATTCCTTCAGCGATATCACAAATGCAGACAAATCTGATTTGTTGAATATCGCCCTTTGCACACTTCTTACAGACGGTGTAAAGACAGGTGACTACAGCGTAACGGAAAAGGGTATGATTGTTCCTGCTTCGGATGTTGAGGCGTATTTCCTTAAAATGTTCGGTGCAGATGTGAAAATTGCACATTCAAGTGTTCTGGGCTACGGCTACGAATTTATATATGATGCAAAGGCAAATACCTATACTGTTCCTCTTACGGGTGTTACACCGCCCTTTACGGTGCGTATAGAATCTGTTGAAAAAACAGGCGGCTTTGTGCTTCTTCGTGTAGGCTATGTAGGTACTGCGAATATTGAGGTGTCTGCGGACGGTACAATTTCTGCTACCCAGCCTGACAAATATGCGGATATTACTCTCAAGGAAACGGAAAAGGGCTTTAATCTTATATCCCTTATGACAGTTACCCGGGGAGAGCACGGTTAATATAACTTTGGAGTGAGTAATATGGAAAACAAAAAGAATATATGTATGATTGCCCACAGAGGTTATAGCTCTGCTTATCCCGACAATACAGAAATTGCATTCCTGAAGGCGGCTGAAAACGGCTCAGGCGGTGCGGAAACAGATGTAAGAATCACCCGTGACGGTGTGTATGTTACAAATCATAATGAGGATGTTGACTTTGCTGACGGCACCTCTCTGTATGTTTCCGAGTCTACCTATGAAGAGCTTACTGCAAAGCCTATGGAAAATGACAAGTCAGATGATGTGGTTTATCTGTGTACATTCAGAAGATACCTTGAAATTATGAAGGAAAACAATATGATTTGTTTCATAGAGCTTAAGGGTGCATATACCCGTGAGCAGGTCAAGGGTGTTTTTGAGATGGTAAGAGAGGTTTATGACCTTTCCAGATGTATTTTACAGTCCTTTGATGTGGATAATCTTATAATGGCGAGAGAGTTATTCCCCGAGCTTCCCCTTATGCTTACCTACGGCTCCTGCGAAAGCGGATATGAAAGATGCTTTGATTATGGCTTCTCCATTGATGCAGAGTATACGGTAATAACAAAGGAAATGATTGAGGAATTCCATAGCAGAGGTCTTGAGGTAGCTCTCTGGACAGTAAATGATACAGAGGCACTCGAATACTGCAGGTCTCTTGATGTGGATTATATCGAGTCAGATTGCTTTGGAGGTTAATATTACGGGGCTGTAAAATTTATGGCCCCGTATTTTACTATTTATGAGGATTAAAGGCTTGTGCAGGGTAGCATCGGATGTTGTGTTTACCCGTAAATGTGAGTATTGCGGCAGAGCAACGGATATGCGCAGAGAGGTATGTGAAAAATGCTGCGAAAGGCTCATTCGTATGGAGGGTGAGCGCTGCGGCAAATGCGGAAACGAAAAGGATAAATGTACCTGTATGGGTAAGGTTATCCGCTATAAAAGTGTTTATGCACCCTTTTATTATGAAGGTCCTGCAGGTCTGGCAGTAAAACAACTGAAGTTTTACGGCAGGCAGGAAACTGCACAAGCACTTGCAAGAGATATGGCAGAAACCTTCTTTGAGCATTACGGAGATGTTCCGTTTGATATGTGTACCTATGTACCCTTGTCCAAAAAGAAGCTTCGGGAGAGGGGCTATAATCAGTCCCGGCTTCTTGCCGAGGCTCTGTGTGAGCACATCGGACTTCCCTGTGTTGCCACTATGGACAAAATATTTGAAACCCGGGACCAACACAAGCTGAAAGGATCCCTGCGAAGCGGAAATGTGGCAGGTGTAATGGAAGCGCGTAAGGATGTAAGCCTTGAGGGTGCTATAATTCTTATTGTTGATGATATTAAAACCACAGGAGCAACACTGGATGAATGTGCAAAGGCTCTGATTGTTGCAGGTGCAGAGGAAATATATTGCCTTACGGCAACCGTAACAAAGGGCAGACCGAATGATTAATATGTCAAATACAACAAAAAAATGAACGGCAAATTGTAATAGTTGCCGTTTTTTCTCTTTCTGTTTGTAATTGATATCCGAAGTATGTATAATGACTGATGTATATAAATAAAAGCCGAAAGCTTTTCGGCACAAGGAGTTATTACTATGCTTGAAACCAGAAACGGACAATTTTATCTTAATGGAGAGCCTTTCCATATTTACTCAGGTGCTATGCATTATTTCCGTATTCCCCGTGAATATTGGCGCGACAGATTGCTGAAGCTTCGTGCGGCAGGACTTAATACGGTTGAAACCTATGTGCCCTGGAATTTCCATGAGCCACAGAAGGGTGTGTTCAATTTCGAGGGAATGCTCGATATTGAGGAATTTATTGATATTGCAACAGAGTTGGGTTTGTATGTAATTGTAAGGCCCGGCCCATATATCTGTGCCGAGTGGGATTTCGGCGGACTTCCCGCATGGCTTCTTAAGGATAAGAATATCCGTATCCGTTGCTGGGATAAGAAGTATATAAAGGCTGTTGAGGATTATTTTAAGGTTCTTCTTCCGAAGCTTCTTTCCCGACAGATTACCAAAGGCGGCAATATTATCGCTATGCAGGTTGAGAACGAATACGGCTCCTTTGGTCGTGATAAAAAGTACAGCTATTGGCTCAGAGACCTTATGAAGGAGCTTGGAGTTGATGTTAAGCTCTTTACCTCTGACGGTGAGAGCAGATATTTCTTCTCGGGCGGTGCCGTTGAGGGAGAGCTTATGGTTGCCAATTTCGGCGGATATAACGAGCATAGGTTTGATGACCTGAAGCTTATTCAGCCCGGAGAGCCCCTTATGTGCGGTGAGCATTGGTGCGGTTGGTTTGACCAATGGGGCGCAGAGCACCATACGGATGATGCAGAGGAGTCTCTTGGCAAGAGTCTTGACGGCTTCTTTAAAGAGGATGCGTCCTTTAACCTCTATATGTTCCACGGCGGAACTAATTTCGGCTTCTCCTCAGGCGCGAATTATTATGATATATATTGTCCTACCACCACAAGCTACGATTACGGCGCTCCCCTTTCCGAAAACGGAGCATATACCGAAAAGTATTTTGTTTTAAGAGACAGAATGAAAAAACAGTTGGGCTGTGAGCTTCCCCAGCTTCCTGCCGACAGTGTTACTACCGCTTATGAAAGTGTGAAATTCACAGAGTTTGCAGAGCTTAAAAAGGTGTGCAGGAAGTTTGCAAAGCACAAAAAATCACACATTCCTCGATATATGGAATGGTACGGACAGAATAGCGGTCTTATTATGTACAGCACAACCCTTAAGGGCTTCTATGGTGATACCGAGCTTAACGGCTTCGGTGTTCACGATATTGCCTACATCTATGTGAACGGAGAGCTTCGCCACGTTTATGACAGAACAAAGCTCAAGGGAAGAGCACTTGTAGAGGAAAGCTTCAGCGTGCCGATTGAGGCATTTAACGGTGAAGTGAAAATTGATATTCTTGTTCAGGCATTGGGCAGAATCAATTACGCCAGACATATCTATGACAGAAAAGGTCTTGATGAAATTTATCTGGGCGGTCAGGCAATTGTAGATTGGGATGTTTACACAATGGAGCTTGACAAGGCTCCCGAAATACCATATACATCAAAGAAGGGCGAGTGCCCCTGCTTTATGAAGGCAACCTTTGAAACAAAGGACAGAACAGATACCTTTGTGGATATGAGAGGCTTCTCAAATGCGGTTGTATATGTAAACGGCTTTAATCTGGGAAGATTTCTGAAAAGAGGTCCTCAGTTCACTCTCTATCTTCCCGGTGTATTCCTTAAGGATAAGAACGAAATTGTTGTTCTGGAGCTTGAAGGCACAAAGAACACAGGTATCCGCTTCTCGGACAAGCCTATTTTTAAATAAAATAACAATACAGTAAGATTCAGGCAGGTTGACAAGCTTATGTCAGCCTGCTATCTTTCTTTTCCGTGTCCTGATCTTTATTTTTGGTGTTCTGTTTTTAAGTGACTTAATTTTCTTGTCATAGTTTTACTTGTCTTGATTTTCTATTTCTCTTGTGATATTATTTAGAAAGCTTTTTTTGAGGGTGGTTTTTTGGATAAGCTTAACAGTAAAAAGGATATAACATTTCTCACGCTGATTTGCTCCATAGTGTATTTTGTCAGCTATGTTTCCCGTATAAATCTGGGTGCGGTGCTTGTAGAGGTCATTCACAGTGGATATGCTCCCCGAAGCACGGCGGCACTTGCTCTTACGGTTTGCTCCATAACCTACGGTGCAGGACAGCTTGTCAGCGGATATCTGGGTGATAAATTCAAGCCCCATAACATTATTTTTACGGGCTTTCTGGTTACGGCTACTGTAAATATTCTTGTAGGCACCATCGGTAATGGCTCAGTTCTTGTTCTTCTGTGGGCGATAAACGGCTTTGCACAATCCCTGATGTGGCCGCCTCTTGTAAAGATAATGGCAAGTAAGCTTGACAGTGAAGCATATAAAAAGGCTTGTGTAAAGGTAAGCTGGGGAAGCTCCTGCGGTACAATAGGCGTATATCTTTTTGCTCCTCTCTTTATAAAGGTTTATGATGTAAGACTTGTTTTCATTGTCAGCGGTGTTCTTGCGGTACTTACGGGAATTGTGTGGAAATGTATTTATGACAGATACAAGCCCTTTGCAATCAGAGCTATTCCTTCGGTTAGTAAAACAGCTTCGGAAGGTACAGAAAAACAGAGCTTCGAGAAAATGACATCTCCCGTGTTTGTGCTTCTTTTCGGACTTATGGTTGCAATTCTTATGCAGGGTGCACTGAGAGATGGTGTTACTAACTGGGCACCTACATATATTTCCGAGATGTTTAATCTTGACAGTACAGTTTCAATTCTTACGGGAGTTATCCTTCCCGTTTTCAGTATTCTGTCCTTCTCCGCTGTTTCCTTTATAAACAGACGCCTTATTAAAAATGAAATTGTGTGTGCGGGAGCAATATTCTTTGTGGGTGCTTTGTCTGCAATTCTTCTGAGATTTTTCGGGGGACAGAATGTGGTGGTGTCCCTTGTGCTTCTTGCTTTGCTTGTTGGTTCAATGCACGGAGTAAATCTGATTCTTGTGTGTATGACACCTGCAAGCTTTGCCCGATTCGGAAAGGTTTCCTTTATTTCGGGAATGATAAATTCCTGCACCTATGTGGGCGCTGCCGTGTCTACATACGGAATCGCAGTTTTTACGGAAAAACGCGGCTGGGATATGACCATTATCCTCTGGGCAGTGGTGGCTCTTCTGGGGACAGGAATATGCCTGGCTTCATCAAAGGGCTGGAAAAAGCTTAACAGTAAATAAAAAAAGTGGCTGTAAAAAACGAAAGTTTTTTACAGCCACATTTACTTTGTGTGCTTTATTGTGTTATCTTTTCTTTATTGTTCTGAAGTTTGTTTTTCTTTGACCTTTTTATAATCCGAATCAGTCCTGCAAAAAGGAATACTCTCAATATTACTCCGCAGGAGTCTACCAGAAGGTCGGAAATCTGAAAAGCTCTGCCGGGGATGAAAAACTGGTGGATTTCATCACTTAAGGCATAAATGCAGCCTATTGCAATTGACACACCTTTTCTCTCCTTGTAAATGATGGAGTAGCCGTAGTTTGCCGTAAGAATACCGAAAAGAGTATATTCAGCAAAATGGGCGCAGGTGCGTATAATGCCCATGGGGGGCGATGAACCGAAGATTCTTACGAGAAGGTCATATACAAAGCCGCTTGTTTCACGGGAATCATCTGCGGTTTCGTGGGACAAAAGGAAAATTATAACCATCAATGCGCCCAGAAGAATTGCGGAGCCTGACATATAAATTAATTCAGGTATGTGGATTTGCCTTAACTTATTCATTGTGAAATCTCTCCGTTATGAAAATAAATTGTATCCTTGTAGGAATAAATACCCGTTACATCCTCGCGGAGCTTTAAAACAGGCTCAGCGGGATTTTCTTTGTTTTCGGCAAAGTATAAATGATAATCTCCGTTAAGGAGTCTTTCCTGAAGCTTGTCCTCAGTACCGGTGAAATGAAGGGTGATATTCTTGTTGATTACCTGAGTTTTCCCCTTGTAGTCAGGATTTCTCCTGAGAATTACATTATCCGTTTCTGTAAGCTCTGTTACAGTATAAGGACCGTTCATAAGAGTTGATTCGGGGTTTTTGCCGTAGCCCTTTCCAAAAGCATTATAAAATTCCTCGTTGCAGGGGAAAAGGGGGAGTGTGGCAAGGGAAAAAAGAAAATCATCCTTTTTCTTGTTGAGAGTTATGGTGAGTGTGAGAGTGTCTGTAGCTTTCACACCTAAATCCTTGTAGGAAAGAGATTTTCTGAATTCTGAAGCTCCCTTTATGCAGGACAATTCTTCAGGGTTTTCAAGAAGAAAGAGCCCTATTCCGAAAACATAATCCTCTGCATCAATTTGTGTCGGGATTTTCTTTAAGCCTGACTTTTCCGCTTTTTCGGTATGTGCCTTTGTAATATGCCAACGGGCATCGGGATTCAGTCGGAAGGTGTATGTGAGTCCGTCTCCGCTTACAGAATATGTGGTTGCACCGGCAAGGTCCGGGTTGCCCTCACTGTCCATAAGCATAAGTCCCTCGAAGCAGTTTGTGTAAATGATTTTTTCGGTTACGGAGTCTGCAAGGTAGGGATTGAGTGTGTCGGCAGTATCTCTTACACCCATAACAAGGGTGTCGTTATGGCTTGAAAGGGCGCAGGAGCATAGGCTCATAAGACACACAACAGATAATATTAAGGATATGACTTTTTTCATAATTATTCACCGTGCTTTTCGTAATGCTTACAAGCAGCTTTAATTGTACATATATGGCATTTCGGTCTTCGTGCAATACATACTGCACGTCCGTGAAGCACGATTCTGTGACAGAAATCATTGCTTTCCTCAGGGGGCAGAAGCTTTTTCAGGTCAAGCTCCACCACCTTAGGGTCCTTTGATGCAGTAAGTCCTAAAAGCCCCGAAATCCTGATAACATGAGTGTCGGCAACTACGGCAGGCTTTTTGTATACATCACCTACAATGAGATTGGCGGTTTTCCTGCCCACACCGGGAAGAAGAGTAAGCTCCTCTATGGTGTCGGGGAGTATTCCGTTGTACTTGTCCCTGAGTATTTTTGACATTTCTACAAGGTCCTTTGCCTTTGTGCGAAAAAATCCGCAGGAACGGATAAGCTCCTCTACATCGGAAATGTCAGCCTCTGCAAGAAGCCTTTCATCAGGATATTTCTCGAATAATGCAGGGGTAATGAGATTTACCCTTGCATCGGTGCATTGTGCAGAAAGCCTTGTGGCAACCAGAAGCTGAAAGGGTGTATCTGCATTAAGCTGACATATTGCCTCGGGATAAGCCTTCTTTAATTCCTCACAAACAATGAGCGCTCTTTCCTTTTTGGTCATAGATTACCTCGCAGTAGTTTTTTCTAATATTACCACTTTTTCATTTTGTTTTCAATACTTCAAAACTCAGGGAATGAATGGGAAGCCTTCTCCGTTGCAAATTTTCCCTTAAATCATTAAAATATCTGTTGAAATGGAAAAATATTAATGTTATACTGTATAATGTACAAAAATAGGTAGGTGTGCTCTCTTGCGGGGAGCGAGCCTGCGCGAAAGAAAGGACGATAACTTTGGCAGAGATTAAAAATATTGATGCTGTTGCAGCTCTCGATGCTATGGATGCTCACGTTGATGACTGGCGTGATGCCACCAAGGGTAAGCAGAGAGGTATTTTCTCTTTTGATGATGTAGCGGCAGTTAAAATCAAAACATTGAAAAAAAGAATTTACACTGATATCGAGTCCATTCCTGCATGGAAAATGAAGGAGTGTATCTACAAGGGTGTTGGTGATTACGAATATCTTTACGATGAGTGGAAGGAGATTGATGTCGGTGACCGTTGGGGCAACAACGGGTGGAGCGCATTCTTCAAAAACTCCTTCGATATGCCCGAGCGCTTCAAGGGTAAGAAGGTTACTCTTAATGTATATTTCGGCGGTGACTCACTTCTTACACTTAACGGTGTACCCTATCAGGGACTTGATACCTTCAGAAACTCTGTTCTTCTTACAGACTGTGCAGAGGGTAATGAGCACTATGATGTAGATATCGAGTCATACTATGTGTGGCACTCAAACGAGTCTACAATCAAGACTCTTTCCTGCTCCTTTATCGGTGTTGTTGATCCTGAAATCGAGGAGATTTTCTGGGATTTCAAGGCTGTTTACAATGCTTTGTTTATGCCTGTTCTCGATACAGGTCTTGCAGAGCTTATCAGATCTGCTCTCAAGGAAGCCTTTACCTTTGTTGACTTTGATCTTTCAGGTGAGGAGTTCAAGGCAGGACTCAGAAAGGCTCAGGCAGTTCTTAAGGAGAAGATTTACAATAACCCCAACTACAAATCAGAGGGTAATCTTGCACTTGTAGGTAACTCCCACCTTGATATCGTATTTATGTGGGCTTACAAGGAGTATGTAAGAAAGCTGGGCAGAACTCATGCTACAATGCTTCGCCTTATGGAGCAGTATCCTGATTTCATTTTCTCACAGAGTACAGCTCCTACATACATTGAAATGGAAAAGAACTACCCTGAAATCTATGCTCAGGTTAAGGAGCGTATCAAAGAGGGCAGATGGGAATATATCGGCGCTATGTGGGTTGAGCCCGACTGTAACCTTGTTTCAGGTGAGTAAGTCGGAGGCCAAGCGGTCTTAGGAAGACAATTGATAGATTCAACTCCTTGGCTCACAGAACGACATGGCTACGATCCGACTTGGTTAAGGAGCGTATCAAAGAGGGCAGATGGGAATATATCGGCGCTATGTGGGTTGAGCCCGACTGTAACCTTGTTTCAGGTGAGT
>JAZSCI010000180.1:0-9280 GCA_045602865.1 Acutalibacteraceae bacterium | reverse complement strand
GAGCTCGGGTGTTTTTCTTGTTCTTCTTATGTATGTGGCTATGGGAAATATGCTGAGCTTACCATTGCCGGATGTACTGAGCGGTGCGGAAAATGCACTTGTTAATGCTTTAGTGCAGTTTATGCTCAGTGCGACGGTTCTTGTTATAAACAAGCATTTTTTTGTCAGTGGCATCAGAGGTCTTTTTAAGAAAACTGCAAATATGGACACACTTGTTGCCTTGGGCTCGGGAGCATCCTTTGTGTATGGTGTTGTTGTGCTTTTTATTATGGCTTACCATGCTCCCCGGGGAAATGCAGAGCTTGTTTCTCATTATGCTCATCAGCTTTATTTTGAGTCAAGCGCTATGATTCTCACACTTGTAACTGTGGGAAAGTATCTTGAAACAATATCTAAGGGAAAGACAAGCGATGCTCTCGGAAAATTGGTGGAGCTTACACCGAAAACCGCTACAGTCATCAGAAACGGCAATGAAGTGATTGTAGAAGCCGGCAGTATACGGGAGGGAGAAACCCTTCTTATAAGACCGGGAGAACGGATTTCTGTTGACGGATATGTGCTTGAAGGCGAAAGCTTTGTTGACCAGTCCTCTGTAACGGGGGAGAGTATGCCCGTAGAAAAGAAAAAGGGCGACAAGGTCATATCTGCTACTCTTAATAAAAACGGCTCTTTTACAATGTGTGCATCAAAGGTGGGTGAGGATACTACAATTTCACAGATTATCCGACTTGTGGAAAATGCTTCTGCCACAAAGCCGCCCATAGCGCGACTTGCGGATAAGGTCAGCGGGATATTTGTTCCTGTGGTTCTTGTTATTGCCCTTGCGACCTTTGTGGCTTGGCTCATAGCTACGGGTGATATGAAAACTGCAATTTCCTTCGGAGTAACAGTACTTGTAATTTCCTGCCCCTGCGCATTGGGACTTGCCACGCCCGTTGCCGTTATGGCGGGAGCCGGAAAGGCGGCAGAAAACGGAATACTGATAAAATCTGCCTCTGCCCTGGAAATTATGAGCAAGGTGGATGTGGTAGTTTTTGATAAGACAGGCACCATAACCTCGGGCGAAATGAGTGTAAACGATATATGTATTTTGAATAAGCTCTTTAGCGAAAGAGAATTCCTTTCTGTGTGTGCCGCTCTGGAGAAGGGCAGTGAGCATCCTCTTGGTGCGGCGGTGAGAAAAAGGGCAGAAGAAGATGGGTGTGCTGTACCGGAGCCCGAAAGCTTTGAGGCTTACAAGGGTAAGGGTGTAAAGGGAATAATAAACGGAAAAAACTGCATTTCGGGAAATATCCGTTTTATGTCCGAAAATAATATTGATTGCTCTGCGGCAGCAGATAAGCTTTCAGAATATTCCTCGGCAGGTAAAACCCCCTTGCTTTTCGCTTGTGACGGAGAGCTTTTAGGTGTAATTGCCGTTGCTGATACTGTCCGTGAGGATTCAAAGAGTGCCATAAGCTTAATTAAAGAGCTTGGTAAGGATACTGTTATGCTGACAGGCGATAATACCTCTGTGGCAGAGTTTACGGCTCAGCTTGTGGGTGTTGACAGTGTGGTAGCTGAGCTTCTTCCCGGGGACAAGGAAAAGTATATCCGTTCCTTGCAGGAAAAGGGCAAAAAGGTAGCATTTGTAGGTGACGGAATAAACGATGCCCCTGCTCTTACCAGAGCAGATGTTGGTATTGCAATAGGCGCGGGAACTGATATTGCCGTGGAATCAGCAGATGTCGTTCTTGTAAAAAGCTCACTTTCTGATGTTGTAAAGGCAATTGAATTGAGCAAAGCCGTTGTCAGAAATATAAAGATGAATCTGTTCTGGGCTTTCTTTTATAATGTGCTGGGAATACCGCTTGCGGCGGGTGCCTTCTGGTATGTGGCAGGACTGAGGCTGAGTCCGATGATCGGCTCGGCGGCTATGAGCGTAAGCTCTCTTTGTGTGGTTACAAATGCCTTAAGATTAAGATTTTTTAAATCAAGGCTCATAAAAAATGAAAATAAACAAAAGGAAGATATTTCTCCAAAAGAAGAAGGAGGTGCCGTAATGACAAAGGTAATCAAGGTTGAGGGTATGATGTGTCCTCGCTGCGAGGCTCACGTTCAGAAGGCTCTGCTTGCCGTGGATGGTGTGGCAGAGGCAGTTGCAAATCACGAGACCGACAGTGTGAGTATCACCCTTACAAAAGAGGTTGAGGACAGTGTGCTTGTAAAGGCTATAACTGATGAAGGCTATACCGCACAGATGTAAAATGAATTTTAATGAAATCGGATTTGTCTTCGGTAATTGACAAATCCGATTTTTCCTTTATTATATAATTGCAGTATTTGTGATAATAAGGGGAACAGATATGAATACAGAAAACAACAAATTCAAACGAACAAGATATACCTGCTTTTTTACCTATGTGGCAATGGCGGCAATATTCTGTCTGCCGTCAATGCTTTTTGTTACCTTCCGTGAAAAGTACGGCATATCCTATACACTTCTCGGCACACTTGTGCTCGTGAATTTTACCACACAATTTATTGTGGATTTGATTTTTACATTTTTCTCCAAGCATTTCAATATAAAGAAAACCATCAGGACTATGCCTCTGATAACCTGTATAGGAATGGTTATATATGCGGTTGTGCCTAATGCTTTCCCCGAATTTGCCTATGTGGGACTTGTGATAGGTACAGTGGTTTTCTCCGTTGCCGCAGGGCTTTGCGAGGTGCTTCTCAGCCCTCTTGTTGCATCCCTTCCCTCGGACAACCCCAACAGAGATATGAGTCTGCTTCATTCCCTTTATGCATACGGTGTTCTGACAGTTGTTCTTATAAGCTCTGCCTTTTTTAAGCTTTTCGGAACGGAAAACTGGATGTATCTTATGTTGTTTTTTGCAGGGCTTTCGGTAGTATCCTTTGTGCTTTTCTCAGTGTCTCCCATTCCTCTTGAGAGTGTTTCCGGTAACAATGAAAAGAGCGATAAAAAACAGAGAGGCAAGGGGCTTTTTCTCTGTGTTCTGTGTATATTCCTTGGCAGCGCCGCAGAAAATTCTATGACTAACTGGATTTCGGGCTATATGGAAAATGCTCTCGGTATTTCCAAATCCATAGGAGATATTGTGGGTATAGCAGTTTTTGCAGTGCTTCTCGGATTGGGCAGAAGCTTGTATGCAAAATACGGAAAAAATATTTCCAAAGTGCTTCTTGTGAGTATGATAGGTGCGGTTTTCTGCTATCTTACGGCGGGACTTTGCACCAATGTAATTCTGTCTGCGGTGGCTTGTGTTATGACAGGTCTTTGCACATCCTTACTCTGGCCGGGTACGCTTATTCTTATGGAAGAAGAATTCCCTTCACCCGGTGTTGCCGCTTATGCTTTAATGGCGGCAGGCGGAGATTTTGGCGGCTCCCTCGGTCCTCAGCTTTTGGGAATAGTGGTAGATAAAACTGCCGCAACCCAATGGGCGCTTTCTCTCGGTGAAAGACTGTCAATGTCCCCCGAGCAGATAGGAATGAAAACAGGTATGCTGGTAGGTGCAATATTCCCCGTTATGGGTGTTTTGGTACTGGTTTATATGATAAGATATTTCAAGAAAAATGAGAGGATTTAATAAATATTTCAGAAAAGGTGGGTTTGAAATGTTGAAAACAACCCCCGCTGTATTTGCAGTCGGAAATGAATATCAGATTATGGTGGAGGTTTCAAAGGAAGCGTTCTTCAGTGTGGAGATTGGCGGTAAGACCTATTATGATGAAGCAAACGGTATTATGAAATCAATGCTTCCTATTCACCGTGTAAGTGTGCCAATGGATGTGCTGGACAGGGAAAAGAGCTATACTGTCTGTGTAAGACCTATAAGAAAAAGAAAACCGTATTTCACAAAGACAAATGAACTAAAAAAGTATAGCTTTGAATTTAAGGGCGTTCCTGAAAAAGATATCCGTATATATCATATTTCCGATGCACACAATCGGATAGAGGAGCCTGTAAATGCCGCAAAAACCTTCGGGCAGGTAGATTTGCTTGTGCTTAACGGTGATATCATAAGTCATAGCGGCTCTCCCGACAAATTCTCAAATATTTATGAAATCTGTGCAAAAATAACCGGTGGTAAGGTGCCCGTTGTGTTTTCCCGTGGGAATCACGATATGAGGGGAAGCTTTGCAGAGCGATTTGCAGAGTATACACCTGTTCACAACGGAAATACCTACTATACCTTCCGTGTAGGCAGTATATGGGGTATGCTTCTTGATTGTGGTGAGGATAAGCCCGATACGAGTGAAGAGTACGGCTTCAGTGTGGCTTGCGGAGCCTTCAGGGAAAGGCAGACGGAGTATATAAAATCCGTTATCAGGAATGCAAAGGAAGAGTATGAAGGCGATGGAGTGAAAATAAGGCTTGTGATTTCCCATCATCCCTTTACTCAGGTTTTGAAGCCGCCCTTTGACATAGAGCAGGATACCTATTCTGACTGGGCAAGGCTTCTCAGGGAAAATGTGAAGCCCCACCTTATGCTCTGCGGTCATCTTCATAAATGCGCGGTAAATCCCGTAGGCTGCGAAAACGATAATTTAGGTCAGCCCTGTACTGTGGTTGTGGGCTCAGAGCCCTCGGATGACCGTTTTACAGGCTGCGGTTTTGTTGTAAAGGATGAAGAAATTGAAATTGTATTTACCGATAATCTGGGGAATATCGTTTCAAAGGAAAGCGTTACAATTACCCAATGATAAAATAAATATGGTTAAGGAGACTGATATAATCCCCTTAAAGTAGTCTTGAAACTTTTTGTTTTTTCAAGTGTCTACTTTAAGGGGATTATATCAATTGTTTTTTTAGCCTGTTTCAAAGTTGTAGTTCTGAATTTTTGGGATTATTCTTTATTTGCTTGTTTTTTTCTTATGCTTCTCCTTACGCGGTTGATGTGCCTTTCAAAGTCTCCGTTATTGATAAGCTCGGTGAGAACATATTGCATAAAGGTTGGAACGGTGCAGGAATAAAAGCCCAGCTTCTTGTTAAATTCTTCCACAAGATGCTTTGGCAACACCATATATCCTATACGAAATGAGGGGGATATTGTCTTTGAAAAGGTGTTCAGGTAAATAACATTGTCATAGTCGGATAGAGAAAAGAGCGTTTCTGCAGGTTTTGCAAATACCGAAAACTCTGATTCAAAATCATCCTCTATTATGTATCGATTGCTTTGTTCTGACCAACGCACATATTCGTGTCGTTTTGATGCACTTGCGGTAACTCCGCTGGGATAGCTTCTGTATGGCGTTGTGTGTAATATTTCCGCTTCGGTAGTACATAGGGAGTTACTGTCAATACCCGAATCGGTCAAAGGGAGTAAGACATAGTTTATTTCTGCTGCTTTGTATACCTGTTCGATTTTTTTGTATGAAGGAGCTTCTATTGCATAAATTCGTTGTCTGCCAAGCAGTTCAACTATAAGCCCATATAGATATTCGGAGCCTGCTCCGATAACGATTTGCTCCACATCGATATTAATGCCCTTGTTTCTTGCCAGATAGTTACGGATAGCGTGGCGAAGCTCAATGTGTCCGCAGTTAGGAGATTTCTCAAGCAACAGATCTCCGTGCTCTGTCAGTACCTTTCGCATTGTTTTGCTGAGGACAGATAAGGGGAATAGGGGATATGTATGCTCTTGTAGGTGCTTTGTCCGTAGGGTGTGTTGTTCATCCGAAGTGGCAAATCCGTCGTTTTTGCGGAATATAACCATAAATCCGCTTCGTTCACGGGACTCAACATAACCCTCATCGCAAAGCAAAGCATAGGCGTGTTCTACCGTAATTGTGCTGACACCGGTTTCCTCTGCCAGACTGCGTTTTGACGGAAGCTTTGTGTTGTATGGATAGTTGCCGTTTATAATATCATCGCGTATTTGTTTATAAAGCTGCATATAAACAGGTCTGTTGTTTTTGTCGATTGTATATTTCATCTGGTTATATAAAAAACTCCTTGTTTGGTATTTGTTATATAGTCAGATATAGTGTACACTATTTTCATCGGGAAGTAAAGGAGATTTATGAAGGTGAATACAAAAACAAAGAGGGTTGTTGTAGCTGCTCTTATGGCGGCGCTTATCTGCGTGGCAACAATGATAATTAAAATACCTTCACCTCTTAAAGGATATTTGAATTTGGGGGATTGTATCGTATTGGTATCAGGGTGGATGCTTCCTCCTGCTTACAGCTTTCTTGCGGCAGGAATCGGCTCCGCTCTTGCGGATGTGTTGTCGGGATATCTGATTTATGCACCTGCAACCTTTGTCATTAAGGGGATTATGGCTCTTATAGCTTTTTACGGCTTTAAGCGGCTTAACACAAAAATTGGTAATACCTCATCGAGAATTACCAGCGGAGTTTTTGCAGGAATCGTGATGATACTTGGGTATTATTTGTTTGAAGGTATCATTTATGGCTTTGGTCCTTCTGTCGTGAACATCCCTGCTAACGGTATTCAGAGTATTGCAGGTGTCATTATGGGTGTGATGATTATTAAAGGCTTTGAAAAAACAAAATTCACATTGTCCTGAAAAAACAAGGTGGCAGTAAAAGCTCTTGGTTTTACTACCACCTTGTTTTTGTTTGATTATTTACAAATCCAATAAATCAAGCCGTAAATCACGCTTGCCGCCGTGCCGTATACGATTACAGGACCTGCGAAGGAAAAGATTCTTGCGCCCACACCGAGAATGTAGCCCTCTGACTTGAATTCTATTGCAGGAGATACTACGGCATTTGCAAAGCCTGTAATAGGCACGGCAGTTCCTGCACCTGCTATTTTTGCTATTTTATCAAATACACCGAAGCCTGTGAGAAGTGCAGTGATTATAATCAATACTGAAGGAACTATAAGGTCGACCTGCTCCTTGGGAAGGTTTGCAGTCTCTAAAAGGTTTCGGAGAAGCTGAGCAAGCATACATATACCTCCACCGAAAATGAAAGCCATAATACAATCCCTTAAGATAGGGGATTTTGGTGTTGTTATGCCTACTAAATTACTGTATTGTTTGTTGTTCAATTTAATCACCTGGGATTATTGTGCCACAGATTCAGGAAAATATGAAAAAATATTGAAATTACATTGTATTTTCTGTATAATATAATTGTACCTGACATAAAGAGTATTTCTGATTAGAAGGCACGGTTTATATTTGAAATTACTTAATGGCTGAGTGGGTTTTCACTCGGCTATATGTGGATTTTTATGCCGTACCTGCAGGGTGCGGCTATTATTTTTTATAGGGAGGATTTTATGCCATCGAGAATAGGTGTAATCAGTATAATTGTGGAGGAAAGTGATTCTGTCGAGCAGCTTAATAACCTTCTCCATACCTACGGAAAATATATTGTTGGCAGAATGGGGATTCCCTACAGAGAGCGCAAGGTGAATATAATCAGCGTTGCGGTTGATGCGCCGCAGGATGTAATTTCCTCATTAAGCGGAAAAATCGGAAATCTGAAAGGGGTAAGTGCCAAAACGGTGCTTTCCAATGTGATCAGCGATGAATGATGTGAAGCTTCTTTTGGATAAGCTTTGTAATGGGAAAAGCTTATCTGTTGATGAATACGAAGCCCTTGTCAAAGGCTTTTCTCCTGAGAGTGCCGCCTATGCCCGTGAATTGGCAGATAAGGTGAGGCGGCAGATGTACGGCACAGAGGTCTATGTGAGGGGCTTGATAGAAATAAGTAATATCTGCAGGAATAATTGTTATTATTGCGGTATAAGAGGCGCCAATACCTTTTGTGACAGATACAGACTCACTCCTGAGGAAATAAAGGAATGTTGTGGCTACGGCTATAAGCTGGGCTTCAGGAGCTTTGTGCTTCAAGGGGGAGAGGATGCTTACTACGAGGATGAGCTTTTGTGTAAGCTTATTGGTGATATAAAGGTACTTTGTCCCGACTCAGCGGTAACCTTGTCTCTCGGAGAAAGGACAGAGGAAAGCTACAAAAGACTTTTTCAGGCGGGTGCAGACAGATACCTTCTTCGGCACGAGGCGGCAAGCAGGGAATTGTATGCTAAGCTTCACCCTGAAAATATGTCCTATGACAACCGTTTTAAATGTCTTGAAAACCTTAAAAAAGCAGGGTATCAGACGGGATGCGGCTTTATGGTGGGTGCACCCTTCCAGACAATGAGGCATATAGCAGAGGATTTGAAGTTTATTGAACAATTCAAGCCCGAAATGTGCGGAATAGGTCCTTTTGTCCCCCATAAGGACACCTGCTTCAAGGATGAAAAGCACGGCTCTGCAGAGCTTACCTGCTATCTTTTGTCCGTTATAAGGCTTATTAATCCCCGTGTTTTGCTTCCTGCCACAACGGCTCTGGGTACAGTCAGTGAGGATGGCAGAGAGAAGGGTATTCTCGCAGGAGCAAATGTTGTTATGCCCAATCTTTCTCCCCTTAGTGTGAGGAAAAAATATGATCTTTATGACAACAAGCTTTCCACAGGTGCAGAGGATGGGGCAGAAATAGAAGAATTAAAAGAAAAAATCGCTTCAGTAGGCTTCAAGGCAATAATGAGCCGTGGCGATGTGAAAGGATGGTAAAAATGGCAATTTATAACCCGAAATCTCTCAAGGCAGAGGAATTTATCAATGACGGAGAGATTCTTGAAACAATAAAATATGCAGAGGAAAACAAAAATAATATACCTCTCATTGACAGTATTATTGAAAAGGCACGACCTAAAAAAGTGGGTGAAGGCTACCACTGTACGGGACTTACTCATAGGGATGCGGCAGTTTTACTTGCCTGCGACATACCGGAAAAGATTGAGGAGTTGTATGCTCTTGCAAACGAAATCAAGCAGATTTTCTATGGTAACAGAATAGTTATGTTTGCTCCTCTTTATCTTTCCAATTATTGTGTGAACGGTTGTGTTTACTGTCCGTATCATATGAAAAATAAGCATATAGCACGAAAGAAGCTTACTCAGGAGGAGGTTGCCGCAGAGGTTGTTGCTCTTCAGGATATGGGACATAAGCGCCTTGCTATAGAGGCAGGCGAGGACCCGAAAAACAATCCCATAGAGTACATTCTTGAGTGTATCAAAACCATTTACAGTATAAATCATAAAAACGGTGCCATTCGCCGTGTTAACGTTAATATTGCGGCTACTACTGTTGAAAATTACAGACTTCTCAAAGAGGCAGGTATAGGTACATACATTCTTTTCCAGGAAACTTATCATAAGCAGAGCTATCTTGAGCTTCATCCCACAGGTACCAAGCACGATTACGATTACCATACCGAGGCTATGGAC
>JAZSCI010000179.1:0-17751 GCA_045602865.1 Acutalibacteraceae bacterium | reverse complement strand
TGCCTTTTACTGGTAGAAGATGATATTCATTTTAATAGAATTGTTTGTTCTTATCTTACTGACAGAGGTTACACTGTAGTAGGTTGTCATAGTGCGGATGAGGCTCTCGAGCAAATGGAAAAGATGTCTTTTGATATGATTATTTCTGATATTATGATGAGAAATGTCAATGGTTTTGAGTTTGCAGAGCAGGTACGTGACATCAATAAAGATATTCCGTTTTTGTTTTTGACAGCAAGAGATGATATGCAATCAAAAGAAAAAGGCTACAGAATGGGTATTGATGACTATATTGTTAAGCCCGTTGAAATGAAAGAATTGATGTTCAGGATTGAAGCGATTCTCAGACGAGCAAGAATTGAAAACAAAAAGAAGATTGTTGTAGGTGGTCTGGAGCTGGATTCACTTGAAAATGCAGCTTACTACAATGGTGAGAATTTAGGTTTATCGGTTAAAGAGTTTAATATTCTGTTCAATTTTCTGTCTTATCCTAAAAGGACTTTTACAAGAACACAGCTTATGAATGAGTTTTGGGGTTATGATAGCGAAAGTGCACCCAGAACAGTTGATGTTTGCATAACGAAATTACGTGCTAAAATAGCAAAATGTAAGGATATTGAAATAGTAACTGTTCACGGCTTAGGCTACAAGGCGGTGATACTCGTATGATAGCGAATAAAAAAGAAAGGGCATTTGCAAGTCCTCTGCGTAATTTCATTGTTGAGTTTCTTGCAGTTTTCTTTATTGTTGCGGCAAACTCAACCTTTCTGGTTTTAATATTGATAAATGTTATTGATAAGGGATTTAATAAAACTGCAACGGCAGTGCTTGGTGCTTTATATCTTTTGTTCAGCTGTACTGTTTCTACCGGTCTTATTTATTTTGTTAAAGGAAGAGTGTACCACAACAAAATTAAGATTTTCTGCAGTGTTGCTAATGCTGTTGCTAAAGGTGATTTTGCAGTAAGGATCCCCACCTATTTTAACAAGCCAAAAAATGAAATGGATTTTCTTGCAGTTAATTTCAATAAAATGCTGGTTGAAATCAGCTCGTTGGAAAATATGAGAAATGATTTTATTGCAGATGTTTCTCACGAAATAAAAACGCCTTTGAGCGTTATCCAGGGTTATGCAGATTTATTGCAGAATAGGGATTTATCTGAAGAAAAGAGAAAAGAATACACTTATCGGCTTTCTCAGGCAATAGAATCCCTTACCAATCTGGTAACAAATATTTTGAAGCTGAATAAAATTGAAAATCAGGGTATTGTACAAAAGGAAATGTTTTCCTTAGATGAGCAGATGCGATGCTGTGTACTGGGCTTCGAAGATAAAATCGAAGAAAAAAATATTACAATCAATGTTGATTTGGATGAGGTGTCAATATCAAGCGACAAAGCACTTTTAGAAACAGTCTGGAATAACCTTATTTCAAATGCAATTAAATTCACCGGCTTTGGCGGAGAAATATCAATCACACTGAAAAAGGATAACGAAAAAACAATTGCAAGTATATCAGATAACGGATGCGGAATGTCTGCTGAAACCCTTGGGAAATGTTTTGGAAAATTCTACCAGGGTGATGCTTCCCACTCTCAGGAGGGCAATGGTTTAGGTCTTGCTTTGGTTAAGCAGGTTGTAAATATACTTGATGGTGAGATAAAGGTTTCAAGTGTTTTAGGGGAAGGCACAGAATTTATAGTAACAATATGAATTTTAACATAATCTTAACAATGGTAGAGTAAAATGCCCTTGTTAAGATTTTTTTATTTGGTGGTGAAGGTCATAAAAAACAGTCGTAATTCGGATGCTTCATTCAGAAAAAGCATTATAGTTGTTTTTGAAATAGCTGTTTTGTTGACATTGACAATTGTGATAGTAGCGGTTTTGAAAGGAAATATATCGTTGGAAAAGGATAAACCGCTGGGCTATGTTACCACCAGTCGCCTTTCTGAAAGCAACACCGGTTACAAGGATGCCTTCATTTTGCCTACTACAGACAAATGGAATGTTATAACAAGCAGTTATGAAACAGGCAGCTATGAGCCGCAGATTAATAACAATGCACCGGCAACTCAGATTCAGAACGCTCACGCTAATGCACTACCGGATCCTTCAGGATGGGGTAAGGCACAAATTGTATCCAAGGCAAAGGATGCGGTAAACAAAACTAAAGCGTATACCGCAAACCTGACAGTTAATCACTCGGAAAGCTTTAATGCAAATGTTACGGAATGCAGCGCAGGCGGAATAGTAAAAACTGTTGTTGATCTGATGATAGGATGGGTTGTGAAGCCTGTTGATGAGGTTTTATTATATCAAAATGGCACTGCAGTAAATTCCGAGGGCGAGACAGTTCCTATTATTCTTCCGAAAAAGAATAATTTCACTTTAACGGAGGGCGGTGTTGAGTCTGCCTCTGTGGACCTTCTGAACAATGAATATATAATAAAAATAAACCTTGTTCAGGAAAGCGTTGGTATGTACGATGTTCCAAGGCATAATGCAGCAGCTATCGGTTATCTTGATGTAGCCAACTTCGACCTGAGCTTTATGGAGGTTGATTCGGCAGACCTGGTTTATAAGGGCTCAAGCATTGAGCTCAGAATAAATGCAGATGGTTATGTAACCTATGCAAGCTATAAGATTCCGCTTCACATAAACGGTTCAGCACATAAGGGATCTATAAGCGGCTCGGCTTCTTTTGAGGGAGAGCAATCAGAAATTTGGGTATTAAATTATTAATCTGAAAGGATGTTTTGAAAATGGGCTTGAAGGAAAAAACACTTAATGTGGCAATTAAACAGGGAATAGAGTATGTGAAAAAGGATTATGATACCAATCTTTTTAAGCTGATTTCCTGGGGTAAGAAGATGGTCAAGGAGGAGCTTCACCTTAAAATTCTTACAAAATTAGAGGAGAGATTAAGCGATCCTACAAATGTTTATGCAGACTATGTCAAGAGGGTAGTGCTGAACACGGATACAGATATTATCCTCAAGCTTGTACCGCCTTTTGTTAATGCGGTTGTAAAGAGCTATGATATAAGAAAAAAGGCTATGGAAGAGCATAATTGTAATATTCCCTGGGCTGTTCTTATTGATATTACTACTGCTTGCAACCTTAAGTGTAAAGGCTGCTGGGCGGCGGAGTATGGCGATAAGCTTAATATGAGCTATGATGACCTGAATAAGGTTATTCAGGAGGGTAAGGCTGTTGGTACTTATGTGTATCTTTACACAGGCGGTGAACCCCTTGTTCGTAAGAATGACATTATAAGACTCTGCAAGGAAAATCCTGATTGTCTTTTCCATGCCTTCACTAATGGTACCTTATGTGATGATGCATTTGTACAGAGCATAAAAGAGGTTGGTAATTTACTTGTAACAATTTCTATCGAAGGAAACGAAGAAACAACAGATTCCCGTAGAGGAAAAGGTACATATAAAGCTACAATCGAGGCTATGGCTCGTTTGAAAGCAAACGGCATACCCTTCGGAACATCCTTGTGCTACACAAAGGACAATGCAGATGTTATCTCTACTGATGAATATGTAGATTTCCTTATTGATCAGGGTGCAGTTTTTGCATGGTTGTTTTCCTTTGTTCCGGTGGGTTGTGGAGCAACCTCTGAGCTTATGGCAACAGCAGAGCAGAGAAAGCATATGTATGATCAGGTTCGTAAATGGAGATTCAAGGAGGTTAAGCCCCTTGTTATGATTGATTTCTTTAATGATGGTGAATATGTTGGAGGTTGTGTTGCAGGAGGAAAGCAGTATTTCCATATCAGCGCTAACGGTGACTGTGAGCCTTGTGTATTTGCGCACTACTCTAATGTTAATATCAAGGATCCTGACACGCATTTTATAGATGCACTTAAGAGCCCCATCTTTATGGCATATAAAGCTCGCCAGCCTTTCTCTGATAATATGCTTCGTGCTTGTCCTATTGTAGATAATCCCGGCGCAATCAAGAAGATTGTTGAGGAATCAGGCGCAAAATCCACAGATCTTCAGTCACCCGAAAAGGTTGAGGATCTGATAGGAAAAACAATAGATGTTGCTCGTAAATGGAAGGAAACTGCCGATAAAATGGCTGCTGAGCATGGCTTTATTCAATGGCGAATTCGTAGTGTTGATATTTATAAGGACTATGAAGCAGAACATATAAAGGACTATGATGAATTTGAATAAGTCTCTCGAAAGAGGAATAACTGCTGAATCAGTAGGTGTCGACTCCTCGGTTATCTTAAGGATGACCGAGGAAATGTCATATAGAGGCATATCGATTCACAGTATGATGATTTTGCGCAATAATAAGGTTGCTTGTGAAGCGTGGAGCAACCCGCTTGCCCCGGAAATTCCCCATATGGTTTATTCTATAAGCAAAAGCTTTCTTTCAACTGCCTACGGCTTTGCTTTAGATGAGGGAAAGGTAACAAGAGATACCAGATTTGCAGATGTATTTCCCGAAGTATGTTCAGGGAGAAGGGATGAATATCTGCAAAAGCTTACAATTCATCATCTTTTATGTATGACTGCAGGAAAGCAGACTTCAATCCGTGGCAGTAAAAGTGATGACTGGTTAAAGCTCTTTGTTGATGCCAAGTGGATTTTTGAGCCCGGTACAAGCTGGCGTTATGTGAATGATAACTATTATGTAGCATCAAAAATGCTCTGCAGAATTTTAGGTGAGTCGGTGACCGAATACCTTACCCCTCGTTTCTTTGAGCCTCTTGGCATTGATATACCTTTTTGGGAGCATTCCCCCGATGGTGTGGAAGCAGGGGGATGGGGTTTAATGCTGAAAACAGAGGATATTGCAAAGCTTATTCTGTGTTATCAAAACAAAGGAAAGTTTAATGGTGTTCAGGTTATTCCGGAATGGTGGACAAAAGAAGCAACAAGCCTCATATCGGATAATTCAGTCAGTGAAAAAGATCCTGATGCAAGTGCGGGTTACGGTTGTGGCTTCTGGCGATGTGCAGGTATGCCAAATACTTACAGAGCTGAGGGTATGTTCTGCCAATATGCTATTTCCTTTGAGGATTATAACGCTTGTCTGATTATGACCTCGGAGCATAGTGGCTTGCAGGAAGCTCTTGATGTTATATGGGAGTATATGCCAAAAGCATTTATTGAGCCCGGTTCAAAAACGGTTAGTCAGACAATAACCTTGCCTGATAAATCAAATGTTATAAATAAATCCCGTTCCGGAAAGGAAAAATTAATAAACGGTAAAACGTATTCTCTGAGAAAATGCCGTTTTATAAACTTTATAGGCTTCCCTGTAAGTGTATTGCCTATGCCCATAGTCTTTTTTGCAAAGGACAGAGGCGGTAATATGAATAATCTGAGGTTTGAATTTTCGGATAGCGGTTGCACTTTTTATTGGAATGAGGATGGTGGATTTAAAAATAAAATATTACTTTCTATGAATGGTGAAGCAAGCCTTGATGAGGTTGTTATCGGTGAACTCAGGATGCTTGTTCGCTCTTATGCATATTGGGAAAGCGAGAATACTCTTGTTATGCGCATAAGACCATTGTCATCGGTAGCGGAAAGAGTTTTAAGGTTTGAATTTAATGGTAATAAAATAAAAATGTATCCCAGTTATATTCCAGGTACTGATGAAAAGGCAAAAAAAGTAGGGGATAAGCTTAAGTGCATTCTGATTGGCAAATGGTTTCATTGGTGGATTGATTTTCTTGTTCCGCGAGTTGCGGGAATTCTTAATCCCACTCATTACGGTAAAGTGAAGAATTGAGCGTATCAATTTGTGTTCAGAAATCAACAAAAAGCATAAAGGCTGTTGTTCAGTTAATTCTTTTTTATTGGTAAAATAAAGTTACAAATTTAAAGGAGGTTCTGAAAATGAACACAGACAAAATTTTAGCTGAAGCCATAGCAAAGGAATATGCACCCAAAGAGAATTCGAAGATTATAGCTCTTAAAAAATTAGACAAAAGAGCAAAGCTTCCTGCCACAATTTTTACTTATTCATGGGGCATTGTTTTTGCTCTGGTTTTTGGTACGGGAATGTGTATGTCAATGCAGGTTATCGGAAATAGTGTGGTTCTTGGCATTCTTATGGGAATTGTAGGTCTTATAGGCTGCGGCGTGAATTATCCTATCTATAAAAAGCTTCTTCAAAAGGGCAAGTCAAAATATGCTTATGAAATCGCGCAGCTTGCAAAAGAGATAGCAGATAATTAATTTTTGTGCGGGGCGTGGCGTTGTGAATAAATCTGAAAGTAAATATTTTAATACTGCCGCTAAAATGAACCGTGCGTTAATTTCATTGCTTAAAAATAAATCTTTTGAATATATTTCAGTAAGTGAGATATGCAAAGCTGCAGGTGTCAACAGGTCAACCTTTCTTGATAGATTTAATTATCCCATAACTAACAGACAGTATATAATGATGTACTATCTGAATGGTATAAACGCCATAGTTATTGAATGGTTAAAAAACGATTGCAATAAATCTATTGAAGAAATTTCAGAGATAATAAGAATTTGTATTTATGGACTAAAAAGTGCTGATATGTAAATCAGAGGGGTTCTTACAGGACTGATACCTGTAAGAACCCCTCTTGATTTATATTGTTTTATGCGGTCTGCGCTTTTTTTACATCCCCTTTTTAGTTCTTATTTCCAGATAAGCCATATTAAAAGATATCCGGTAAATACCGCTGAAAGGGTAAAGGGAACAGAATATTTCATAAACGTACCTGTCTTAACCTCGTGCCCTTCCTTACGAAGAATACCGATACCTGTAATGTTTGCACTTGCACCGATAGGTGTAATATTTCCGCCCAGTGTGGCACCGCAAAGAAGTCCGTAATAGAGAATGGTAGGCTCTATACCGATATCGCCTGCAATAACAGGAACGATTGAAAGCATAGTTGCGGTGTAAGGGATGTTATCAATAAATGCAGAGAGAAGCACGGATATCCATACAATAATTGTGTAAATAACGAAGGGGGAGCCTGCGCCCAGACTTGCGATTGTGCTTCCGATTACATCAACAACGCCTGCGCTCTTTATACCGCCGATTACAACGAAAAGACCTGTAAGGAGTATAATTGTGTAATAGTCAATTTCCTTGAAGGCATTTTTTACGATTTCCTTGTTTTTCTTAATGAAAAGCTCACGGATAACACCTATAAGGAAATAGCCGATACAAATAATACCATTAGTTATGTCGGGCTTATAGAACTGACCTTCGGCGGCATTTGCCTTGTAGGGGATAAAGGAAACGGCAATAAGAGTGAGAACAGTACCAACAAGAAGGATAGTGGGCACCTTATCCTCAACTACAGTACGGCTGTTAAAGTCGATTTTTCCCTTATCCTTGCGGAACATAAAGAGAATAATCAATGCACTGACAACTGCACCTGCCTCAACAACCCAGAACATACCGGGTTTGCCTTCTGTTACAAAGAAATCGGAAAAGTCCAGATTTGCCGCCTTTGCAAGGAGAATTGATGTGGTGTCGCCAACCAGTGTAGCAGCACCCTGAAGGTTTGAGGATATTGCAATACAGATGATTGACGGAACCGGGGAAATGTTTATCTTCTTGCAGAATGCAAGGGCAACAGGTGCAATCATAAGAACGGTTGCAACGTTGTCAACAAAGGCAGAAACTATTCCTGCAAAGAGAGAAAGAGCAACTACTGTCCATTTGACATTGGGCATTTTTGAAATGAGAATATCGGACATAAGCTGGGGCATTTTTGACTCGATGAAAAGATACACTGTACCCATTGTACCTGCAATCATCATAATAACATTCCAGTCAATTTCCCGTAACGCCTGAGTAATGCCGTAGGAATACGAGCCGCTCTCAAGAGCGAAAAATGCACTTTCGGGTTTTAAAACTGCCGCAATTCCCAAGCCTATAAAAATAAGGGCAGAGCCAACGGTGATGTAGGGGCGAATCTTCTGAAATGCCAGCATCAGCACATAGGTTACGGCAAAAATAATTAGGGATGTGGTTGTAATGGGACTCATAAAAACCTCCTGATTTTTGTGGCAAATGTGAATTTGATAAATTTGTAACAATAAAAAACAGAACCCGGAATAAACGGATTCTGTCAATGTATTATCAAACCGCAACCCACAACAAATAGAACACAAAAAAAGCATTCTATGACAGACTCCACCACTTATTTTGGGTTGCTCAGGCGAAGCAAATATTTTTATCTCGCCTGCACAATTTGATTATATTTTATCCTCGGTTAAAAGTCAATGGGTTTAATATAAGTTATATATTTAACAAATCAAGGTACTTATTTATGATTGTATATTCCCTGAAATATAGGCTTTTTTTGTCCTGGGGCTTTGACTCGTATTCACCGAAAATCTCAACGGCACGGGGGATTTCCACCCATTTCGGCTCTACTCTCTGATATATTTCATTTTCTGTAAGATTCCTGTTGCATTCGCCTGAAATCTCGCAGATGAAATAATTGTTTATATAAAGAGTTTCAAAGCTGTATTCGTTGACAACCGCAAAAAGCTTTATGGGCTTTACAATGTAACCTGTTTCCTCCTGAAGCTCTCTGCAGCAGCATTCTTCGAGTGTTTCTCCCTCTTCAAGCCCTCCGCCGGGACTCATATAAACATTGTTTCTCGTTTCACAGGAAAGAAGGATTTTATTGTCCTTTACAATTATTGCTCTTGCAGAGGGGCGTATTTTTTCAGGGGGATTCAAGTATTCTCCTACGTGTTCAACAAATTCCCATAATCCTTCCTTGAAGGTTTCTTTTTCTATATATTCCTGCATAAGAATTACCTTTCTTTGTGTTGTGAGAATTATTTTTAATATCCGCGGACTCGGACAACTATAACTGATTTCATTGAGATAAGTGATACTAAAGACATTTTACATCTGTTCAAGAATGTATTTTTTGACCTTATCCAATTTGCTCTTTTCCCATTCCTTTTCCTTTTCTCTTTCTGCCAGAGGACAGAGAATGAAAAAATCGAGGGTTTCACCGGGCACACGACCTGTTCTCAGGGGCTCTGCAAAATGCTCTGCCCACTTTTCCTCGGTGGCATCTTTAAATTCATCAGGCTTAAGATATGCCATTTGCCTTTTTGTGGCAGCGATATGCATTTTTGCAGAAAGGGGGGATAAGAGATTGTATTCCTCCTCCTGAACATCAACAAAAATATCAGGGAGAGGATGCTTTACAATATGCTCTGTCTCTCTGTCTATTTTCAAGCCAACGGGCTCAAAGGTGAATTTGTCGGGAGTAAGTACAAGCTTTATGAGTATGCCGTATTCTGTGTTGAATTGAGAGCGTTGATAATCGGTGTCGAAAATGAAATTACCCAGAGAATAGAAGATGATTTTATCTCCCACAGTTTCGTAATTCATCGGAACATGAGGGTGATGTGACACAACTATATCTGCACCCATTTCAAGATATTTATGGTATCTCTCCCTTGTGTAGGGGGAGGGAAGTGGGGTAAATTCTTCACCTGCATGAGCAACTACAATACACCAACGGCATTTGCTTTTGATTTCGTCAATTGATTTCTGTATAGCCTCAAGGTCACTCCAGCTATAGCAGCCTGGGGTGTTTTCATCTGCCTTGCGGCAAGCGCGCTGATAGCCTACACCGAAAAGACCGATACCTCCTGCCTCATCCAGTATAACAGGCCTTCGTGCCTGGTGGATGTCCATTCCTGCACCTATTGTATTTACACCGTTTTCGCGGGCAATCTCCAGTGTCCTTCGTATACCGAATTCCTTGGCATCCATAATATGATTGTTGCAGATGTTCCATATATCTGCATTTATTTTTTTGAGTACACCTACAGCCTGAGGGTTAATAGTGTGCAGAAGCTGTTGAGCGCCCTCTGTGGTTGTGTTGGGAAGTGCTTCTGCAACAGGCCCCTCTACGTTTGCAATTACATGGTCGGCAGAGTGAAAAAAATCCAGAAGCTCAGGGGAGATAAGCTCCTCATCATTCCATTTGCCGAGCATATATCGGTCAAAGCCTATGTCGCCTGTAAATATTAAAGAGGTTTTGTCTTTCATAGGATTATCTCGCTTTCATCAGAAATCTGCTTTGCAGCTTTTGTAAAGCTTACCACTTTTTATGGTGTCGCCGTTACGGGTGAGAAGCTCATCAACCCGTACAAGCTCATAGCCCTGCTCCTGAAGCTCGGGTATAGCCCTCTCAACTGCATCAATTGTGGTTTTCCGTGTGTCGTGGAGAAGTATTATAGCCCCATCCTTTGCAGTGCTCAGTATTCTTTCATATACAAAATCAGAATCCTCTATAAGCCAATCAAGAGAGCTTACAGACCATTGAACGAAAGCTCTGTCAAGAAGCTTTAGCTGAATGGTGGTCGCATTACCGTAGGGGGCACGAAGAAAAATCGGCTTTTCTCCGATTGCCTTTTCAATAGCCTCTTCCCCCATAGTAATACTGTTTTTCACCTCATCAAAGGTGGATTTGTAAAAGTCGATATGGTTGTATGTGTGGTTGCCTATAAGATGCCCTTCATCAAAGGCACGTTTTACATATTGAGGATATTTTTCAGTATTCTTTCCCGTAACGAAGAAGGTAGCCTTTGCCTCGTGCTCGTTGAGGATATCAAGAAGCCGAGGGGTATATTTCCCCGGTCCGTCATCAAAGGTAAGGGCTATTGCCTTTGAGGATATATCACGTGTGGAATAGGATAGCTCAATTTCATTTACGGGGATTTGTCGGACAATAAAAGCAGCTGCAAGAATAATTGCCAAAATTCCCGTAACTATTTTAAGAGCCTTGGGCACTTTTTTAAAATTAATTTTAAGCGGCAATGTTTTGTCTCCTTTTTATTCTCCGAAGGTCAGCTTAACCGGTTTTCCTGCAGGAAGTGTTACAAGCAGTACAGAGTCCTCTGTTGTGAATACAGTCTCGGACTTTGGCGAAAGAGTTTTGCTATTGAGCTTCAATCGAAGAGTGGTTTCCTTTTGGGAGTAAGCTATAGCCTCTGTAAGGAGTCCGTTTACCCATTTTATATCAAGGGTAATGTCACCTCTTGCGCAAACACCCTTTATACTACCTGTATGCCATTCCTCAGGTAAAGCGGGAAGAAGCTCGATTATTCTCTTGTCGGGGCTTCCCAGATGGCTCTGGATAAGCATTTCGGTTATACCTGCAGTTCCGCCAAAGTTTCCGTCAATCTGGAACGGGGGATGAATGTCAAAGAGATTTTCCGCAGTACAATTCTGTAAAAGATAGTTTAAATGTGTGAGTGAAGCCGATGCATCCTTTAATCGGGCATAGAAGCAGATTGTCCATGCTCTTGACCAGCCTGTTGAGCCACCGCCGTTTTCGATGCGCCTTGCAATAGTTTTCTTTGCGGCATCATAGATGTGAGGCTGGGTTTCGTTTATACTGTCACCGGGATAAAGTCCGAAAAGCTGGGAAATATGGCGGTGTCCTGGCTCGGTTTCCTCATAGTCCTTTATCCACTCCTGAATAGTGCCGTAGCGCTCACTGATTGTAATGGGAGGAAGCTTTTTGAGGATATCAGTAAGCTTTTGGGCAAAGGACTTGTCCTTGCCAAGGAGCTCACAACAGAAAATTGTGCGGGTAAAAAGAGAATGTATAATCTGGAAATCAATAGCGGCTCCGTGTGTCATCATACTTTCCTTGCGATTTCCCTCTGCATCATAATAGAAAAATTCATTTTCGGGAGAGTTTGAGGGTGAGGTTACAAGGTAGCCGTTTTTGTCCTCTGTAAGGTAATCGCAGACAAATTCTGCAGAGCCCTTCATAATGGGATAGATTTCCTCAAGGTACTGTGAATCCTGAGAATATTCATAATGCTCCCACAGATTCAGGCAAAGCCATGGACCTGCCATAGGGAAGAAGCCGCAATCAACACTATCGTGAACACCTGTTCTTCCGAAGGCATCCGAGGTGTGGTTAATAACCCAACCATCAGCACCAAAAAGCTTTTTGGCGGTTTCTTTGCCAAACGTACTTACCATTTTCATAAAATGGATAAAGGGCTTAACGGTTCCGTACAGATTTGCGCAGCCTGCGGGCCAGTAATTCATCTGTAAATTAATATTAGTATGGAAATCGCTACCCCAGGGCGGGTTGAAATCGTGACACCAGATTCCCTGGAGATTTGCAGGAAGTGTTGCCTTTTTGCCTGAGCTTTCTATAAGAAGATATCTTCCGAAATTATAGTAAAGAGTGAAAAGGTCAGGATCATAAGCACCATCCTCAAGCTCCTCTAATCTTTCATTTGTAGGAAGATCAGAATAGTCGGGGGAGTCAAGCTCAAAAGCAACCTTATCAAACCATTTTCTGTGCTCCTCAATGTGTTGCTTTCTGAGAAGCTCGTAGTCGGCATTTTTTACCCCTTCAATTTGCTCTGTGATTATTTTTCTGTAATCAATGCTTTCATCAACATCATATTTGTTTACATTGTAATTGGTGGCAAATGCTCCGTGAACAATAATATATGTAGCATCTGTTACAAGAATACTGTCCTTTTCGGCGGTGAGTATACCATCTGAGGATATGTGAAGCCTTGCACCGAAGGAAAGTCCTTCACCGCCCTCACCGTAGTAGTCAGAGTCTGCGTAGGCGGTGCGACCGTTCATAATAAGGGTATTACTGTTTATGGAAGCCGAGTAAGCATCCTGCTTTCTTTTCATAGAAACACGGCAGGAGAAAACACGGGAGTCGCTTGTGAGCTTGTATGTGAGGGTGTCGGATACACCGCTGACAAAGGCTTCGCTTTTAAAATTCGTTCCGCTCTTTGTCCAGGAAATACGAGTAACAGCCTCGCTTAATTCAAGCTCCTTGTTGTAATTCGTATAAGGGGATTTGTCAAGAAAATCTACAAAAAGCTCTCCGAAGCTTTCGTAAGAACGGACAACGGGTGGTGAGGAAAGGAAGGTTTTTCGTGCAAGGTCAGCCGCTTCCTTGAGCTTTTCCTCAAAAATAAGTCTGCGGATTTCCGCAAGTGCCTCGGGAGAGGCGTGGTAGCTTTCCTGTATCTGCCTTCCGCTCCAAAGAGATTCCTCGTTTATTTCTATCTGTTCACAGTGGGGATTACCGTAAACCATAGCACCGACTCTGCCGTTACCCAGGGGCAGGGCGTGCATCCAATCATTTTCAAATTCATTATACCAAAGTCTGGTGGACATTTTTATCACTCCAATTTCTTAATTCAGGTTATTTATTTATCCTCTACTCTACATCGCGGATTTCTTCAAATGTGGGCATTGAATCCTGTGCACCCATCCTACTGACCGCAACAGAGCCTGCTCTGTTACCTGTATCGCAGGCCTTTCGGATATCACCGCTTCTTATGTATTCAAGGGCAAGAGCAGCGGTAAAGCAGTCACCTGCGGCGGTTGTGTCAACAACCTTACTTTTATAGGCGGGGAAAAGTTCAATTTCCTCTCCGTTCCATAAGGCACAGCCTCTTTCGCCTAATTTCAGCACAATGTATGTTGCCTTACTTCTTTCCATAAGTATTTTTGCGGATTTCAGGATATTTTCTTCTGTGTCGGGGAATATTCCGGTCAGAGCCTTTGTTTCACTTTCGTTAGGTGAGAGGATGGTTGCACCCTGCATATTTTCAAGACAAAAGCTTTTTGCAGGACCGCAGTCAATTACCGTGGTTATGTTATTGGCTACTGCGTGATTAACACATCGGGTAACAACCTTTTCATCTGTTTCAAACTGTAAAAGCAAAAGGTCAAGGTTAGTGTCAATGCCTGAAACGGCTTTGTCAGCATCAATTTCCTTGTTGGCACCCTCGTAGACAACTATTCGGTTTCTTCCCTCGCCATCAAGAATTATAGCCGCAAGACCTGTCTGTGAGCCGTCTGTGGCTACACCGCAGATGTCGATTCCGTTAGTCTTTAGGTTTTCTAAAAGTCTGTTGCCGTTGGCATCATCTGCAACCTTTCCTATCATTTTTACATCTGCACCCAGTCTTGCAAGTGCAGTTGCCTGATTTGCGCCCTTGCCTCCGTTGGCATAGCCGTAGCTTGTGCCTAAGACATTTTCGCCCATTTCAGGCACTGTTTCCATATTGAGAATAAGGTCCATATTAATGCTGCCTACAACAGCGGCACGTATGCCTTCAAACATAAAATCACCTCATTATATATTCCGAAAAATCCTCAGCCGCTTTGGAAATGGATTTGTCCTTAAGGAATAAGGCGCTTGTGCCCAGAACAAAAATATCTGCTCCGCTTTTGCAAAGCTTTCTTCCGTTTTCGAGGCTTACATTACCATCAACCTCAACAAGGATATGCTCACAATTCCATTTTTTCAGAAGCTCCTTTGCTTCTCTTACCTTCTCCTCTGCGCCCAGGAACATTTTCTGCCCTGCAAAGCCGGGGGATACGGTCATACAAAGAAGCATATCTACATAATCCTTTATGTGCTTCATATTTTCAACGGGGGTATCGGGATTAAGAGCAAGTCCCGCCTTACAGCCCTTTGCCTTTATCATTTCAAGTGCTCTGTGAATATGAATTTCTGATTCGTAATGTACACAGAGAATATCCTCGGGAGAAAGCTCCATTCTGTCAATAAATCTTGAGGGCTCATTTATCATCAGGTGAATATCAAGAGGTATTTTTGTAACCCTCTTAATGGCGTTGATAAGGTCAAAGCCGAGAGTAATATTGGGTACAAATACACCATCCATAATATCGATGTGAAGATAATCTATGTTTGCCTCTTCGAGCTTTTTTATGGAGTCTATAAGGTTTGTAAGGTCTGCACACATCAAGGATGCGGATAAATACTTTTTCATTTTGTTACCTCTGTTATTTGTTTTTTGCTTTTATAAGTCTTATTGTATGTATTGTCATAAATACAAGCATCAGTCCGATAGTGCTGATTATTACAGGGGGATTGTCAGAGCCGAGAATAAGGTTCATTACACCTGCAAAGCCGGGATAAATTCCCGTAGACAAAACAAATGTGAGCTTCAGGGCTTTAAGCCTTGAGAATTATGTAGCCGCAGGAGGGTACTGTGATTTCATCAGCTACAGAAGAGCCTGTGAGTATATCGGTGTAGGCTTTGTCAAGAGAAGCCTTTTTATCTTCGTTGGAGAAATTCATAAGGAATATTACATCTCCGCGTTTTCTGATGATAACACCATTTTCGGGAGTAATAGCAGTATCGGGAGCTATGTTGATATCCTTAATGAGTATATTACAGAAATCCTCAGCAAAATCCTCATCGTTACGGAATGCAACATAGTAAGCGTTGCCTTTTCCATAGGTGTTTTTTGTGAGTGCGGGGGAGTCTGCATAGAAATCCTTCAGATAATTACCAAGGACCTGAGAGCCCTTGCTATGTATGATATCGCAGATATGCTCAACGGAATATTCCTTTCCGAAGCAGGAAACGGCATTTTTTATTCCTTCAGGAAGAGAGTCGGTTTCCTCGCACCATACACCGAAAACATCCTTAAGCTGATTTGCAGGGAAGCCACCAAGATAGCAAAGGTCATTTTCATCAACAAGTCCCGAAAGGTAAGTTGTAACGAAATTTCCTCCGTTTTTCACGTATTCCTCAATCTTCTCAATGGTGCCCGGCTTGAGCATATAAAGGAAGGGAGCAATAATTACATCGTATTCGGAGAAATCTACATCCATAGGAATGATATCGGCAGCTATACCCTTTTTCAGGAAGGGAGCATACCATTTTACACATTCCTTGAAATAATCTCTTCTCAGGTTGTTGTAGCCGCAGAAGTGCTTTATTGCCCAACCGTTTTCCCAATCGTAAATTATAGCAACACGGCTCTGTGTCTTTTCACCGACCACATCAGAAAGCTTTTCCAGCTGCTTGCCGAGAGTGGATACCTCACGGAATACGCGGGTGTTTTCGTGACCGCAATGGTCAACAACTGCACCGTGATATTTTTCGTGACCGCCACGGCTCTTGCGCCATTGGAAATATTGCACACTGTCTGCGCCGTGAGCTACAGCCTGTATGGCACTGAGGGATTGAAGTCCTGCTCGGGGAAGCTTGTTTACATTGTGCCAGTTTACAAGGGAGGTTGTGCTTTCCATCATAAAGAAGGGTTGTCCGTTTTTCATTGAACGGAAGGTGTCATGCACAAAGGCGGTGTCGTAAGCCTCAGGCTCATTTTCACCTTCATCCCAGGCAGGGTAGTTGTCCCAGGAAACCAGGTCAAGCTTCTTTGCAAATTCCTGATAATTGATTCCATCATACATTTTCATAAAATTAGTGGTGATGGGTATATCGGGTGTGATTTCTCTGAGGGGAGCAATTTCATTTTCAAAGAATGAAATGTGACTGTCGGACACGAAACGATTCCAGCACAATTTCATAGCGGAAACGTGATTTTCGCCCCTGAATTTAGGTGAGTTAATCTGTGACCAGTCAGTAACCTTGTGACTCCAGAAGCCGTTCCACCATTTGAAGTTAAGCTCATCAAGGTCGTTGTGATAGTATTCCTTGAGCCAATTCCTGAAAGCCTCCTGACACAAGTCACAATGACATTCGCCGCAGTATTCGTTGGATATGTGCCACATTTTTACTGCGGGATGGTTTTTGTATCTTTGTGCAAGTCTGGTGTTGATGTTGCGCACCTTTTCTCTGTATATGGGAGAGGTAAGACAATGGTTGTGGCGTACACCGTATTCGTTTCTTATGCCCGTTTCCTCAACCCGAAGAACCTCAGGATATTTCTGTGAAAGCCAGGCAGGTCTTGCACCCGAGGGCGTGGAGAGAATAACGGAAATATTATTCTTGTGTAATTTGTCAAGGATTTCATCGAGAAAATCAAAGCAATACACACCTTCCTCAGGCTCAAGCATTGACCAGGAAAAAATTCCTACAGTTGCACTGTTGATATGAGCAAGGTTCATAAGTCGCATATCCTCATCCCATATTTCGGGAGTGTCTATCCATTGATCCGGGTTGTAGTCGCCTCCGTGAATTATATGATCAAAAAAAGAGTTTTTCATAATAATTTATCCTTGTTTTTGCGTTTTCTTATATGATTTTTAAATGCTTCTGACCAAAAGAGGGGAAAAAGCAAAATGCTCATAGCTTCTGTCCCGAATTCTTGCCAAATGTTTAAATACCTTTTTTTATTATACTTTGAAATGCTTTATATTTCAATACGAAACGGATTTTTTAGGCATATATTATAAAATATAATTGTATATGAAAAGGAACCGAAACAGTCTGATGGACTATTTTGGTTCCTTTATTTAATATTTAATTGAAAATGAAATCAGATATTACTTTTCGGGCTTTATAAGCTTTTATTTACTGATGTTTAAAATAATAGCCTTTTCGCTTTTTGGCATAGGTATTGTAAGTCCTTCTGACATAAGCTCATTACCCGTATATTTATATGTTTCAATAATACCATCTACATCAGAAATCTCGTACTGTGCATCGGGCTGGAGTCCGTTAAGCTTTACGGTGTACTCGGATTTGTTAACGGCTGCTCTTTTGTAGATGAATATAACGCCATCGTTACCATCCCGGGACATATATTGCATAGAGAGCATTTTATTCTTATCAAAGCTACCGAAATCAAGTGGATAGTAATTTCCTGTCATAAGGTCGCGTTGTTGGGGGAAAAGGTTGAAGCCTTCGGCCTGATGTGCGTAGAAGTCCATAAGCATCAAGGGCATAAGTGCTGACCTTGCGGAATATTCACTTGTCATATTAAGCGCCGTACCCGAAATGGGAAGCCAGAAGGAAATACC
>JAZSCI010000178.1:0-7025 GCA_045602865.1 Acutalibacteraceae bacterium | reverse complement strand
TGATAGATTCAACTCCTTGGCTCACAGAACGACATGGCTACGATCCGACTTGGCGATGTTTTTGCAAGCTCCTTCTGCGGAGCTCTTCTCAATGACATCTCTCTGTATGACTCAATGTGCATAGCCGTAAGATATGTGTGCGACTGCATAAAGCGAACTCAATCAATGGAGCACCCTATTACATACGGTGTTGACTTTGAGAGAGGCATTCCATTCTACATTAAGGAACTTGGTAAAATATGAGTGAAATAAATATTGTACTTGTGGAGCCGGAAATCCCGCAGAATACGGGAAACATAGCCAGAACCTGCGCCGCAACCGGAGCCCGACTCCACATCGTAAAGCCTATGGGCTTTACACCAACTGATAAGCAGCTCAAACGGGCAGGGCTTGATTACTGGCACTATCTTGACATTACCTATTACGAAGGTATTGATGATTTTTTCGAGAAAAATCCTGACGGAAATTATTTTTTCTTCACCACAAAGGCACGTCAGGCACACTCCGATGTAGTATATCCTGACAAAAGCTACCTTATTTTCGGCAAGGAAACCAAAGGACTTCCCGAGGAGCTTTTGCTTGAGCACCCTGATGAATGTGTGAGAATCCCTATGCTTGGTGAAATCCGCAGTCTCAATCTTTCGAATGCGGCGGCAATAGCCGTATATGAAGCCTTGCGACAGATGGGCTATCCAAAGCTTTCAAACAAGGGACAGCTACACAATTACAAGTGGGAAGAAACCTGAGTTAAAGCATTATTTCAACCTATAGGCTTTGCACCGCCTCTTCTCACAAGGATTGTATCCTCACCGATTACAATTATGTCCTTCCAGCAAATCACTATTTCCTCGCCTTTTCCGAAGAAGGAGCATATTCCCCTTCCGCAGAAAACGGTTATACTCACAAGGCACCCCGTAACTGTGTCGATACACACATCCGTGACACACCCCATTTTGCAACCGTTGTCAATATTTACAACCTCTTTTTCTCTTAGATTTGTTATTGTACATTTCAATTGTTCATTACCCCTTTCAAGCAATACGGGACAAATGCTTACGATACAAAAAGCATTAACAATATATTCGGGAAAAGGGTAAATATTTACATACTTTATCGTATTTTACGAAAAACAATCAGACATAGTGTTATCTGAAACGGAGAAATTATTATGATTTTACTTTGCCTTTTTATTCTCGGTGTTTTCTGTGCAGGAGCGTATTTCCTGTACAGATACTCAAAAAAACAAAAAAGCATAACAAAAGCTGTTGCTCTGGCTTTTGTTTCTTTTATAATACTCTCAGTGGGACTTGAGCTTTCCGTTTTTAATATAAATTTTTACAATACGGCAGGAAATGTGCCTATTGATCTCAGCCCTTTTCTTGCACAATATGAAAATGATGATGGTACATTTACCCTTGATTGCGACCAGACCGTAGAGTTTCCCGCTCTTGATCAGAAGCTTTACAATATCCATATTGATTTAGATGAAACCAACAGCTCCTTTGTTCCCGTTACCGTGAGTCTCACAGATGATGCAAACAAATATTACTATGCCACTCCCGAAAGAACTCTTTATACACACGTAGAAAAGAGCCAGTACATTAACCTGAACACATCAGGAGAAAGCTTTATTTTTGCCTTGAGCTTTGATTCGGATTCCCGGGTAAAGCTTAACGGTGTTACCGCAAACTGTGAACGTCCCTTTGATTTCTCTCTTCCTCGTGTTGCTTTGGTTGTTGCGCTTTTGTGTTTTATCTACTTCTTTATTCCATCATCCGTGCTTTACGGAAAGAAGCTGAAAAATTCCGATGAACTGAAAAGCTCTATGATTGCCGCCATTATGTGTGTGGAGTGCGGTATAATTATTGTGTTAGGCTCCGTAAATCCTCTCTTTATGGGAATTTCTTCAGAAGCCTATAATTCATATAAATGGGATGGAAAAGGTATTGATTTCGTAGAGCTTGATATGGAGCACCACAATCAATATGACCAATTGGCACAAGCTATTCTTCAGGGAAAAGCTTATATTGACAACGATGATGTACCCGACTCATTAAAGAATATGGATAATCCCTATGACACCATGGCAAGACACCAGGAATCTCTTGCATCGGGCGATGAATACCGTTGGGATGTGGCTTATTTCAACGGTCACTACTATGTATATTTCGGTATTGTTCCCTTACTGATTATGTATCTGCCCTTCCGTTCTATTGCGGATGCCCCCTTCCCTTCAGCAGTCGGAATAATGATTTTCGCACTTGTTTTTTCAATAGGTGTATTCAAATTAATTGACCTTATATGCAGAAAGCATTTCAAAAACATCTCCCTTGGCACTTATCTTCTTACAAGCCTCACATTTATAAATTGCTGCGGAATGACCTTTCTTGTGAAGCGCCCCGATTTCTACTCCGTGCCGATTATTACGGGTATGGCTTTTGTAGTCTGGGGATTATATATGTGGCTTAAGGGTAAGGATTCTGAAAAAAGAAAGCTTTTATACTTTTTCCTGGGCTCACTCTTCTCTGCCCTGGCGGTGGGATGCAGACCGCAAAGCGCTCTGATGTGCTTTACAGCCGTACCCTTGTTTATCCCTTATTTCTTCAAGGACAAGCACATTTGCAACAAAAAAGGGATAGGCGAACTAATAATCCTGGGAACACCCTTTATTGTGGTTGCTTCGGGACTTATGTACTATAATTACATCCGTTTCGGCTCCCCGATAGATTTCGGCTCTGCCTATAATCTTACAACAAATGATGTTACAAGCCGCGGCTTTAATATGGGAAGAACCGGTCTGGGGCTTTTCACCTATCTGTTCCAGACTCCTAACTTTACCGCTACCTTCCCCTATATACGAGCCGTTGAAATTGAAACGGCTTATATAGGCAAAACCATTTACGAAAGATGCTTCGGCGGTCTTATAACCTCACTGCCGATTCTGTGGACAATATTTGCTTTGCCTAAGACACGAAAAGTATTAAAAGAGAAAAAGCTTTACGGACTCACCTGCCTTCTGCTTCTTATAGGAATCTCAACAGTTATTGCTGACACACAGGCAGGCGGTCTGCTCCAGAGATACTACAGTGATTTCGGTTATATTTTCTTTTTGGCGGCATTAATCATCATTTTTGCTCTCTACGAGACCAAAGACTTTGAAAATAATGCAAATTTACTAAATATTACCACAACTTTTCTATGCTTTTTAAGTATTTTTTACACAATAACCCTTGCATTTTCTGTATCAGATGCTACAATAAATATACAGAATCCTACACTGTTCGGCAGAATACAGCACTTGGTTGAATTCTGGCTGTAGTAAGGGAAATTTCAGCGAAAGAGGAAACAAAAATGGCAAAAACCTTAAAACAAAAATCAACAAAAGCAATTTCACTTTTACTTGTACTTATTTTCATAATGAGTGCTTTTTCCGGATGCGGCGGTGAAAAAGAGGAGCCCACAACAACTGCGGCGCCAACCACTACAACTGAGCCCACAACAGAGGAAATCATAATAAGAAACCCTCTTACAGGCGAAGGAAATTATGATGAAGCCCTTGTAAACAACAGACCTGTTCTCATATCTGTAGAAAACCATCCCGATGCAAGGCCCCAGTGGGGACTCACATCCTCTGATATTGTATGGGAAATGGTTGCAGAGGGTGGAATCACAAGAATGCTTCTTATGTATGCAGATGCTTCGAGAATCCCTGAAAAGGTTGGTCCTGTAAGAAGTGCAAGACATTACTTCGTTGATTTAGCAGAGGGCTTTGATGCAATCTTTGTACATTTCGGCTATAGCCCTTATGCAAAAAATCAGATTAACAATCACGGAGTAAACAACATCAACGGTCTTGTGGATAATTACTTCTACCGCGACCATTCAAGAGGCGTTTCCTCTGAGCACACTGCCTACACAACAGGCGAAGCAATTATCAACGCTATTGAAAATAAGGGCTACAGAACAGAGGCTCTTGAAGACTACACCTCCCCCTTCAAGTTTAACAAGAAAGCAAAGAAGCTTGCAGACGGAGAATGCAACGAAATAGTAGTTTCCTTCTCCTCGGGCTACACTTATACCTACACCTACAATGCAGATGATGGTGTTTATTACAGTAAGCTTAACGGCAATAGCTTTGTAGATAATAATGGTACGCAACAGAATTTTGAGAACATTATTGTTTGCTATACAGACATTACCGCTATTGCAGGCGACTCAAAGAGCCGTGTAAACTTCGACCTTTCCGAGGGTAAGGGTGTATATGTATCAAATGGCACATACGAGAATATCACCTGGGAAAAGGGAGACAGTGCTGATATGATGAAGTTCTATAATGCTGATGGCAAGAGACTCTCTCTCAACACAGGAAGAAGCTACATTGCGATTGTTGATAACAGCCGTGAGGGATATAACACAATCTCATAATCCAATAAGTCATCGGACGCGCAATAACACAATTTAAAATTTACAAAAGAAGGAAGCAGCAGACCGTTTCAAAGGATCTGCTGCTTCAGTTTTATATTATTTTCATCTTGCTTTTATTCACTTTTATCTGATACCGTAATTCTCGATAATGTAATCCATATCCTTATCGCCTCTGCCCGAAAGGTTAATAAGAATTGAACCATGATCCATAGTTTTTGCAAGCTTCATACCGTAAGCAACTGCGTGTGAGCTTTCAATAGCAGGAATGATACCCTCAAGGCGGGAAAGCTTGAAGAATGCATCAATAGTCTCTTCATCATCAACAACATCATATTTTACTCTGCCGATTTCCTGTAAAAACGCATGCTCGGGACCTGATGAAGGATAATCAAGACCGCTTGCAACTGAGTAAACAGGAGCAGGCTCACCATCCTCACCCTTAAGCATTATACTGTTAAAGCCGTGCATAATACCCTCTGTACCGTATTTAAGGCTTGCGGCATGATCACCGAGAGCAGGGCCTCTGCCAAGGGGCACGATTCCGTAAATATCAACCGGATCATTAAGGAAGCCTGCAAAAAGACCTGCGGCATTTGAGCCGCCGCCTACGCAAGCAACAATTGATGAAGGAAGATGTCCTGTCATCTCAACAAACTGCTCTCTTGCTTCTATACCTACAACGCTCTGGAAATCACGCACCATCATAGGAAATGGATGAGGTCCGAGAACAGAGCCGATACAGTAAATTGAATGCTCATATTCCTTGCTATATGCATCAAAAGCCGCATCAACCGCCTCCTTAAGTGTCTGGAGACCATGAGTAACCTCTACAACATTAGCACCAAGAATTTTCATTCTTGCAACATTGGGTGCCTGCTTCTTTATATCAACAGAGCCCATATATATGTCACATTCAAGACCGAAATATGCAGCAGCAGTTGCAAGAGCAACACCATGCTGACCAGCACCTGTTTCGGCAATAACCTTTTTCTTGCCCATATATTTGGCGAGAAGAGCCTCACCCATACAGTGATTAAGCTTATGAGCACCTGAATGATTCAGATCCTCTCTCTTTGCATAAAGCTGAACCTTACCTCCGAGAGAATCGGAAAGCCTCTCAAGATGAGTAACGGGAGTAGGTCTGCCCTGAAATTCCTTACGGATTCTGCGAAGCTCTGAAATAAATTTTCTTGATTGGCAGATTGAAAAATAAGCCTCTGTAATCTCTGCCATCGCAGCCTTAAGCTTATCATCAATATAAACTCCACCATATTTTCCGAAATATCCGTTCTTGTCAGGATAGTTATTAAAATAAGTATCAAAATTTACGCCGTTAAGTTCCACAATAAAACCTCCATTAACTGATAATTGAAACAAAAAAGTCCTCGACAGACTGCTTCTGTCAAGGACGAATAAATACTTATCCGCGGTGCCACCTTGATTCACGTTGCACGTGCACTTCAGGGTACCTTCATACCCCTGACAACTAACGTATGTCTCCACGTTGCAGAATACTGAGCAATCTGTAAAGATTACCTTTCACTACACCCTCAGCGGCCCATTTAACGATTCGGTGCTTACCCTTTCACAGCAACAGGGCTCTCTGTCAAGTCGTAATCGTTTTTATCCCCGCGTCAACAGTTTATAATATATTATCACCCGACAAAAACATTGTCAAGTGTTTTTTGCCGATATGCTAAAACTACCATTCAAACTCAGGTCTTATTACCTTTTTGTAATCAGCCCCTTGAAGAAGAAACAGTCTCATAGGCTCCATTCTGGCAACAAGCGCTGCAAGGTAATCTGCCGTGGCATCAAAATCTGTCAGCTCTTCATCTGAAATATGAACAATCACCGACCAGTTTTTCATTTTAATATACTCTGCAGCTGCACCCTCTACCGTGAAGCCCTTGGGCAGCTTTTTCAGCACATCTCCGCCCACCGAAACATTATTTTCATCCATCAGCTTCTGAAAATAATCGAAATTATCCAGAATATAATGCCTCATACTGTTCATTCGTTCTGTTGTACTGCACCACACACCTGTACCGAAGCAGGATGTTCCGGGAGCTATCCGCAGAAAATAACCGATAGGCAAATCAGATTTTTTATTGGAAGAAATATACGCTCTGAAGGCGGGATTATAGGGCGGTCCGTTCTTATGGTATCTCATATCCCTGGCTATACGATACGCCCACTCCTTCGGTTCCATATACATTATAGACTTACCAAGCTCAGGCGCAATATCCGATATTCTGAACCGAAGCAAATCGAGAAAGCCGTAGAAGTCCTTTTTCGCCCTCTCGTATTCTGTGTGGTTATCGTGAAACCAGGTTCGGTTATTATTGATTGCAAGACGTGATGAATAACTGAGTATGCCTTTGAAATCCATTTGTTGTGCTTCTCCCGTTAACATGCTTTTATTTTTGTAAATATAATATTCTCATTTTATGTCAAAATACTCTTATTTTTACATAAAACACCATATCACAAAAGGCTATAAAATGCAATAATATATTGACAACACAACTGAAAAAAGGTTAAAATTATTATATAATAATGTAATATAATTTTTTTGTGTAGACATTTTTAAAATACAC
>JAZSCI010000177.1:0-8045 GCA_045602865.1 Acutalibacteraceae bacterium | reverse complement strand
TTTTAATTTTTCTGCCATTTTTCTTCTCCTTAAAGTTAAAGTCCTGGTTTTTCAGCAATATATTTTCTTGCCTTGAGTGCATACTCAAATGGATTTGCACTAGCAGGATCCTGTTCTGCTTCAACAAGAACATAGCCCTCGTAATCGTTTTCTGCAAGTACATCAAAAATAGGCGCAAAATCAATTACACCATCACCGGGAACAGTGAATGTACCCTTACGAACACCCTGAAGGAAGCTAAGGTGATTAGCCTTTACATCAGCAACAACATCGGGGCGGATGTCCTTAAGATGAACGTGCTTGATTCTCTTGATGTGCTTTTTGAGGATGTACATATAATCTTCTCCGCAATATGCAAGATGACCTGAGTCAAAAAGAAGATTGAAAAGCTCGGGATCTGTGTTGTCCATAAGTCTGTCGATTTCAGCAGCAGTCTGAACAACAGTACCCATGTGGTGATGGAAGGTGAGAGTGATACCCATATCCTTTGCTACCTTGCCTAATTTATTAAGACCTGTGCAAAGCATATCCCATTCCTCATCATTCATTACATACTTGTCATCAAATATTGACAAATCTGTTCCCTGAATTGAGTGTCCCTGCTCTGAAACACCTACAACCTTCGCGCCCATTTCCTTAAGGAAAGTGATGTGCTTTATGAATTCAGCTTCTGTTTCCTCGTAAGGCTTGGTTGTAAGAAATGTGGAGAACCAGGCGTTGCAAATCTGCATACCGCGAAGCTCAAGGGCTTTTTTGAGGATTGCAGTATCCTTAGGATACTTGTTGCCAACCTCGCAACCGGTGAAGCCTGCAAGAGCCATTTCGGAAATGCACTGTTCAAATGTGTTTTCTGCTCCAAGGTCCGGCATATCATCGTTTGTCCACGCGATAGGAGCGATGCCGAGCTTTACTTTGTTTTTGTCAAGCATTAGAATTTCCTCGCTTTTTCAAGATTTTTTTGTTTATTTTCATAAGCAGAGTTAACTGCTTTTACAGATGATGTAGAGGCGATACCGACATGCCACCAGGCGCCGTAGCCATCTGTCATTGACTTGGGAAGAACTTTAATGTCAATGAGTGTGGAAACTGTCTGCTTCTTACTGTCAATAAGAGCAGCTTCCAGCTCCTGCATAGTTGTTGCGGTATAGGTTTTCAAACCATAACCGGAAGCACATTTTGCAAAGTCGATGGGAATAAGCTCACCAAGAAGATTGCCATTTTCATCTCTCTTACGGAATTCTGTTGCAAGGTTTCCGATACCGTTGGACATCTGGAGATTGTTAATGCATCCGAAGCCTGCATTGTCAAAGAGAAGAACATTTATCTTCTTGTTTTCCTGAACTGCGGTTACAAGCTCACTGTGAAGCATAAGGTAGCTTCCGTCACCGCAGAAGGCATAAACCTCTTTGTCGGGCTCAGCCATTTTTGAACCGAGAGCGCCTGCTATTTCGTAACCCATACAGGAATAGCCGTATTCCATATTGTAGGAATAAAGACTGTCTGTTGTCCACATTCTCTGCATACAACCGGGAAGAGAGCCTGCGGCAGCAACTGCTATAGCATCATCATCAATAATCTTGCGAATGAGAGAAAGTGCTGCAGTCTGTGTGATGACACCACCGGTCATTTCAATAAATTCGGGGATTGTTTTCTCGTATCTTGCCTTGATAATCGGCTCGAAATCCTCAGAGTAGGCATATTCGGAAAGCTTATCCATTTCCTCTGCCCAGGCATCCTTTGCAGCTTTGATTTCTGTTGTGTAAGCAGTCTTGTAGTCGCCGATTGCTTTATCAAGTGCCGCAATACCGAGCTTTGCATCACAAACCGCCTTTGTGGCTGAGAGCTTGTAAGCATCGAATCTGTCTGTGTTAATTGTTACAAATCTCGCATCATCCCTGAACAGAGATTTTGATGCAGTTGTGAAATCGGAAAATCTTGTGCCGATACCTATAACAACATCTGCATCCTTTGCAATAACATTAGCGGAAAGGTTACCTGTAACACCTACACCACCTAAGTTGAGGTAATGAGAGGAGAGTACGGCTGATTTGCCGTTCTGGGTTTCGGCAAAGGGGATGTTGTGCTTTTCGCAGAATTTCTGAAGAAGCTGACCTGCTTCGGAATATCTTACACCGCCACCTGCAATTACAAGAGGCTTTTCAGCAGAGGTAAGAATATCTGCAATTTCCTGAATTTCATCCTCGGATGGAGCAATTCTTGTGATTTTATGTACTCTTTTTTCAAAGAAATAGTCGGGATAGTCATAGCTTTCACCTTCAACATCCTGACAAAGGGCAATACATACTGCACCGGTGTTTGCGGTGTCGGTGAGAACGCGCATAGCATTTGTCATAGCTGACATAAGCTGCTCAGGTCGTACAACTCTGTCCCAATAACGGCAAACAGGCTTGTAGGCATCGTTTGTTGTTACGGAAAGAGAGTATGGTTGCTCGAACTGTTGTAATACGGGATCGGGCTGGCGGCAGGCAAAAGTGTCTGCAGGGAAGAGCAGAAGAGGAATATTGTTTACTGTTGCAGTTGCGGCGGCAGTAATCATATTAGCTGCACCGGGACCTATAGAGGATGAACAGGCAATAATTTTTCTTCTGTTGTTCTGCTTTGCAAAGCTTGCGGCAACGTGTGCCATACCTTGCTCGTTTTTGCCCTGATAAACCTTGAGGGAGCCGCGATTTTCATCAAGTGCCTGACCGAGTCCGCAAACAATTCCGTGACCGAAAACTGTAAATATTCCGTCTACGAATTTTGTTTCCGCTCCATCAAATGACACATATTGATTGTCGAGGAATTTAACAAGGGCTTGTCCCATTGTCATAATAGGCATATAATTTCACTCCTTATGGAATAATTCATTATTTTGTGAGCCATTGATGCTCATCAGAAACGAAACGGGTTGTTTTAAGCCAGGGATCATTGTCAAGATGGCGTACCATCCAGATATAGCACATTTCGTATCCGGGGGCAACAACCTGTTCGTGGTCTTTTCCATCGGGGATATAAACTGCGCTTCCCTGAACGCTCTTAAATACATCATCACCTACAAAGGATGCGCCGAAGCCCTGGGGCTTATCAAATTGATAGTAGTAAACCTCTGGTTGGGGATGGTGGTGAGGGGGATAGCTGGACCATCTTCCGGGTTGGTTGTATACCTCACCGAGAACCATATTGGAATATGGTGCATTATCGTGGTCAAAAACTGTAGAAACAATTCTGTATCCGGTTCCTTCCCATTGATCCTTTCCGAAATGCTGATAAAGTATCATATCGGGTGTATAGAAAACGGGGGAGAACATAATATCGTTGTCCGTTTGCTGAATAAGTATTTCCGTTTCTGCGTTTGCTTTTATCACAACCTCGGTACATTTAGGGATGTGAAGGCAATATGCCGCTTTTACAAAAGGACTTTCTCTTTTCATATTCTGAGTCTGAGAATCCCATGTAATGTCTGCATCGCCGTATAAAATGAGAAACGCAGTTTCGCAATCCTCGCTGTATATACGAAGCTCCTCATCCTTTTTGAATTTCTTTACGCTTATATTCATAAGCATATCGGAATGCTTTCCGTTAATTTCACATACGGTTTTTAAGCCGTTTTCGTTGTAGGATAATCTTTCAAACATAAAATAACCTCATTTATCATCAGTCAGCACACCGCTTGAGCTGATTGGAATTGCTTCACCCAGGTATGTGGGCTCCGGTTTTATAATACACCAGATGAAATCCTTGCATCTTGCAAGTGCTTCACGGGTATTGTTGTAAGTTCTTACAAATATATCAAAGTTGTACAAGCCGTCTGCACAAACTCCGTATGCATCAAGTCCTAACTTTCTTGCGTCGTATACGGCGCGGTAAAGGTGATATTTCTGTGTAACAATCAATATCTTATCTGCGCAGAAAACCTCTTTTGCCCGATACATAGACTCGTATGTAGAAAAGCCTGCGTGATCCATAAATACGTGTTCTCCGTCAATGCCGGTATCGGTGGCAAAGCTTTTCATTACATTTACTTCATCATATTCTTCTCTGCCGTGGTCTCCGCTCATAAGGAGTCTTTCGGAGCAACCCGAATTGTATAGCTCAATACCCTTTGTGAGTCTTTCCTCTAATAAGTGGGAGGGGGAGTTGCCCCATACTCCTGCACCAAGTACAAGTATACAATCGAATTCATTGTCCGAAGCGCTTTCTTCCGTAAGAATGTACTCAGAAGTGAATTCAAATATATATACGTTGATGAGAATGGGTATCTGTATAGCAAGAAAGGATAAAAGTAAACCAATGCTTATTATTCTCTTGAATTTATCAGAAATTTTTTTAACCACGGGCTATCATCTCACCATATTCCTCTTTTTCCTTTTTTATGAATTCCTTAACCGCTTCAACAGAGGGCATATCCTGAGAACAAGCGTGACTTGCTACCAGCATAGCGGCACTTGCAGAGCCGAATTCCAAAGCATCAATTATCTCCCAGCCTTCAAGAAGTCCGTAAAGGAATGCAGAAGCATATCCATCACCGCCACCGAAGGATTTAAGAAGCTTAACGGGGAAGGGCTTGATGTTGTAGCTTTCACCATCATTTGTGTATGCGGTTGAGCCTTCCTTGCCGTGCTTGATAATAACAATTTTAGCTCCTGCCTTGTGCCAGTAAGCCGCACTTGTTTTGTCTGTGCCATCAAGACCGATAAGCTTTTCGGTAAGATCAAATTCTTCTCTTGAACCGAGAATTATATCAGCCTTTGAAGCAACTGTTGAGTAGTATATTGCTATTTCATCGCTGTTCTTCCAGTTATATGCCCTGTAATCAATATCAAAGATAACAGGTATGTTGTTTTTCTTTGCGAGTAGTGTAGCTTTAAGAGCAGCCTCGCGAGAAGGACTTTCGCAAAGAGCAGTACCGGAAATAAGAAGGGCCTTTGCCTTTTTTATGTAATCCTCATCTATATTTTCTACTGAGAGCTTAAGGTCAGCAGCTTCATTTCTGTACATAAGAATCGAGCTTTCTGTTTCGGAGCGGATTTCTGTAAAGGTAAGACCGATTTTCTCTCCGTTTGTACAACGTGTGATGTGAGAACAATCGATACCCTCATTTTTGAAAAAGTTCTCAACAAATGTTCCTAACTCATCATCGGAAACCTTTGCAAAAAAGCCGCATTTTTTTCCTAATCTGGAAAGTCCCACCGCAATATTGGCAGGTGAGCCTCCAAGATATCTTTTAAAGGTTGTGCTTTCGGAAAGAGGGCAGTAGTAATCTGTGGGGTTGAAGTCTACTGCAACTCTGCCAAGAAGTATCAGATCAAACTCCTTGTTATTGTCAAATTCAATGTATTTCATAATTAAACGCTCCTTGCATTTTATATTTCTTTCATATTGAAAATATCAATGTGCCTTAATGTGTTTTTGCAAACCTTGTCAGCAATCAGGCGGGAAAGATTAAAGTAATTTCCGTTTTCTTCTGTGTTTTCTTTTGCTGCATTTTTTACTGCGTCAAAGCCTGCCGTGGCAATATTTACCTTGCGGATACCGTTTCTTATACATTCCTGAAAGGCTTGAGGGGTGATTCCCGATCCGCCGTGAAGAACAAGAGGTGTTTCACAGACATCGTTAATTTCCTTAAGAATGTCAAGGCGTAATTCGGGAGCTACAGAATAATGCCCGTGAGCATTACCGATAGCAACTGCAAGAGCATCTATGCCTGTTCTTTCGCAGAAATCCTTTGCCAGAGCAGGATCTGTACATTGTATGGTGTGTGCTTTGCCGCCACCCTCGTTGCCACCGACAACACCAAGCTCTGCTTCGACAGAAGCTCCGTATTGCCTTGCTTTCTCTACAACACGTTTTGTTACAGCAACATTTTCTTCGTAGGGGAGAAGTGAGCCATCAAGCATAACAGAGGTAAAGCCTAAATCAAGAGCCGTTTCAACCGTTTCGTAGTTGAGGCCGTGGTCAAGATGTACACAAATATCCACTTTGCTGTTTTTCGCCGCAGCAATCATCATGGGTCCGATAATTTTCAAAGGTGAGGTTTCCAGTCGTACCTCGGCGATCTGAATAATTATAGGGGTGTTGCTCTCCTCGGCTGCTCTTATTGCTCCGAGAATCATTTCCATATTGCCTACTGAAAAAGCTCCAACGGCACAATTTCTGCCATCAGCATTTTTTAAAAGCTTAGTAAGATTTACAAGTGCCATAAAAATCTCCTGAAATTTACAATAATTCACTATTCATTTTACAATAAGTTGTAATGTAAATCAATACAATATATATATAATTATTAAAGCAGTTTGTTAGAAAATTGTCGGAATATTTTGGTTGATTTATCAAATAAATACTGAAAAATCCAATAAAAAGTTTTTGCGTAAAAAAACAACGACAACCGATCAATTTCGTGAACGGTTGTCGTTGTTTGCGTAAAGTTATTGGCGTATTAACTTTAAATTAATATTATCACTCTTTTACAAGAAAATCAAGAGAAATTTATTGGGTGAAATTGACAAAAAACAGTTTTTCTTTTTGGTTAAATACAACATATTGTTTGAACGAGCTAAGTATAAACGGTGAATTTATTGCAATTAATTTTAAATTATGTTAAAATTTCGCGTATAAAAGGGAGGGGTTTTATGGCGATTTTTTCGTTGTTTGCGGGTGTGATTTTTACTGTGCTTTTCTTAAGCAAGCGCAAGGCAGAGGTTCCGCTGAAGCTTGTTATTGTTAAGGGTATTGCGAGCTTTGGATTTATCTTTACCGGCTTGTTTTCTTTTTTAGAGAATGATAAATGTCCGCCTCTTGTGGGTGTAATGGTGCTGATTGGTGCTTTTTTTGGACTTCTTGGTGATGTAACTCTCGATCTGAAATATGTTTATAAAAACGATGCTGATACATATCTCAGACTTGGTTTTTCTGTTTTTCTCATAGGTCACATATTCTATTCAATAGCGTTTGCTTCATTGTACGGCATCGAATTGAAGAATGTTTTTCTCGGCTTTGTTGGTGCAGCATTTAATTTGTTTTTTGTTTTTGTTTCGGAAAAAATCACAAATGTCTTGTACGGCAAGTATAAAGGTATCACAACTCTGTATGCTATAATTCTGGGCTTTTCCGTTGGCTTGGGTTTCAGCTACATTTTTACGGAAGGTTTTATGGTACAGACTATAATGTACTATGTCGGAATGTTTCTTTTCTTCCTTTCCGATGGTCTTCTTTCCGTTATCTACTTCTCAACGAAAGAGAAGGAAAGAACCAACAGAGGAATTATTGTTCTTAACCATCTAGTGTATTATTTAGCGCAGTATATGATCGCTGTGTCTGTTATGTTTATAAAGGGGTAAGTTTATGTCTTCAGAAAAATTATATTATGCCGATTCATACATCAAAGAATTTGAAGCGGAAATAATCAGCTGTGAGAAATGTGAAAAAGGATATGCGGTAATACTGGATAAGACCGCTTTTTTTCCTGAGGGCGGAGGTCAGCAAGCCGATACAGGCTATATTGACGGAGTTCGTGTTATTGATGCTCAGGAGAAGAACGGAGAAATTATTCACTATTGTAAATCCGAAATTGAAGTAGGAAAGATATGTGTTTGTTCAATAGATTGGAATCAACGTTTTGTGCGTATGCAGAATCATAGCGGCGAGCATATTGTTTCCGGTATCGTTCATAGTCTTTACGGCTACGATAATGTGGGCTTCCATATGGAGGAAGACTATATGACTGTTGATTTCAGCGGAGAATTAACCCGTGAGCAGCTTGATGAGGTTGAAGACAAGGCTAACGAGGCTGTATATAATAACGTTGATATCGTTTGTTATATGCCTTCATCCGATGAACTTGCCGACCTTGATTACAGAAGTAAGCTGGAGCTCACAGAAAATGTAAGGCTCGTTAAAATCGGTGATGTTGATTTGTGCGCATGTTGTGCTCCTCATGTAGGGCGAAGCGGTGAAATAGGAATAATAAAAATCCTCGATTTTATGCGACACAGAGGCGGTATAAGAATTACAATGAAATGCGGTTTCACCGCTTTGAGGGATTA
>JAZSCI010000176.1:0-18585 GCA_045602865.1 Acutalibacteraceae bacterium | reverse complement strand
TATCATAGCGCTTGCCGGGCATTTCCATAGCGTGTACCGCAGTTTCCTTGCAAAGCCATGCAATATAGCTGCCGGGCGCATCCGTACCGCAACCACCTTCAATACCCTTTTTAACAAGGGCGGTGTCTTCCTTTGTATAATAATAAAAAGGCGGACAACACCAGTTTGTAGCAGGCTCGGGGGACTTCTCTGTCATATTGATAACCCGGTCATCTTCATCAACGGTTACAACACCGCTTTTGAGAAGCCTTTTCTTATCGCCCTCAAAGTACCTCATTATGGCAGAGGTTTTCTTTTCGTGGGCGTATTTTATAAATTCAGTAAGGCTGAAATCAAGAACATTGTCTCCTGCAATTACAAGGACATCCTCGGCTATTCCGAGAGTGTCAATGGCAAACTGAATGTCCTTTACTGCACCCAGTCTTGTTTCGTTGGACTCTGTCATATCATCAAGCACGGTTATTTTCTGCGTTTTTTTCTTTGCCCATTCTTCAAAATGGGACACAAATTTGTGATTTGAAATAACCACATATTCGTTGACCTGACCTGACAAGTCAATATCATCAATAAGCCAGTCAAGAATAGTTTTCTCTCCTACCCTGAGCAAGGGCTTGGGGAAATTTTCTGTCAGGGGGTAAAGTCTTGTAGCATACCCCGCCGCAAGAATCAAGCATTTCATATTTCAACACCATCCGCACTTTTACAGATTTTAATAAGGAATTTTTCCGAAAGGTCAGGAAATTCCGACAAATATTCTCTTGTCATTTTCTCCTTTATGCTTTCCTCGAAGGCAGGATCTATAAGAGCCATACAACAGCCCTTGAAGCCTGCTCCGCTGAAACGACCACCGTATATACCATCTGTTTCGGTCATTATTTCATAAAGCTTTTTAAGCTCGGGAGAGCCTGTTTCCCAATTATATATGGACGACCTTCCGCTTTCAAAGGAAAGTCTGCCGTATTCCTCAATATCGCCCCTTCTCCAGGCTTCTGCACCAAGGCGCACCCTCTCGTTTTCCGTGTACCAGTGCTCTGCTCTTTTACGGAAATTTTCGGGAAGCCTGTCCTTATACTGAAGATACACCTCATAGGGCACATCACGAAGGGCGGTTTCATTGAATTTTCCGTACTCCATACCTGCATACGCCTTAAGCGAATATGCCGCCCCACGGGCTTCATCAACTCTCATATTGAATTTTGAGCCTGCAAGAGTTCTCTCCACTCCGCTGAAGAATATGGCAATTTTATAGGGCTTCATATCCGTGTGTGTGGGAATAAGCTCAAAGCTGTCATCCTTTGTATCAAGGTAAAGAAGATGATTCTTTTTTGAATACACCTCGCAGGATTGGTCAAGCTTTCCGCAGGAAACACCAACATACTTGTTCTCCGCCGCCAGAGCCATTTCAATAATCTCCGCTTTTTCGGGGTGAATGTCATTTACCCTGCAAAGGGCAGAAAGGAAGGCAATTATCACCGCCGCAGAGGATGAAAGTCCTCCGATTGGCAAAGAGCCCTCTATTACTCCCGAGAGTCCCACACGAAGGGGATATCTCTTTCCCAGCTCTATTGCGGCACCGCGAAGATAGTCTGCCCAGTCATTTTCCTTTACCTCGGGAACGGACCTGATGTGGAACTGTGCCCTCTTTTCAAACTGAAGGGAATTAAGCTCCACAACACCGTTTTGCTTTGTTTTATAGGCAAGATGTATTCCCTTGTTAATGGCAAGTCCCGTAACAAGACCGAAATTATGGTCAACGTGAGCGCCCAGGGGACATATCCTGTAGGGACAGAAGGCAACACCCTCGGGCTCTGTTTTATAGAGCCTTTCAAAAACTCTTTCGCACTTCATAAATCAGAATTTTCTCCAAACCATTTTATCAACAACACCTGTATAGCTCTGTATAAGCTTTACAACCTTTGTTGAAACATTTTCTTCTATATAATAGGGTACGGGGATTCCGTAATCACCGCTTTCGTTCATATCAACTGCAGTTTCAACTGCCTGAACAAGAGATTTTTCATCAATACCCGCAAGAATGAAGCAAGCCTTGTCAAGTGCCTCGGGGCGCTCTGTGCTTGTTCTTATGCATACTGCGGGGAAGGGCTTGTCAATGGATGTAAAGAAGCTTGACTCCTCGGGAAGAGTGCCGCTGTCGGAAATAACCGCAAAGGCATTCATCTGCAGATTGTTGTAATCGTGGAAGCCCAGGGGCTCGTGGCGGATAACTCTCTTATCAAGACAGAAGCCGCTTTCCTCAAGCCTTTTCTTTGAACGGGGGTGGCAGGAATAAAGAATGGGCATATCGTACTTTTCGGCAATTTTATTGATAGCACCGAAAAGTGAAAGGAAGTTCTTTTCCGTGTCAATATTTTCCTCTCTGTGTGCAGAAAGGAGAATGTATTTCTTCTTTTCAAGGTTTAATTTTGTAAGAATGTCGGATTTCTCAATATCCGCAAGGTTGTTGTGAAGGACCTCTGCCATAGGAGAGCCCGTAACATAGGTTCTCTCCTTGGGAAGACCGCACTCATGAAGGTATCTTCTTGCGTGCTCGCTGTATGCAAGGTTTACATCGGAGATAATGTCAACAATTCTTCTGTTTGTTTCCTCGGGAAGGCACTCATCCTTGCAACGGTTACCTGCTTCCATATGGAAAATGGGTATATGAAGTCTTTTTGCAGGAATAGCAGAAAGGCAGGAATTTGTATCACCTAAAATAAGGAGAGCATCGGGCTTTATCTGTGCCATAAGCTTGTAGGAGCAATTGTTAATATTGCCTACTGTACCACCTAAATCATCACCTACTGCATCCATATAAACCTCGGGAGCCTCAAGCTTCAGGTCCTTGAAGAAAACTCCGTTAAGGTTGTAATCGTAATTCTGTCCCGTATGAGCAAGAACACAGTCGAAATATTTACGGCATTTGTCGATAACTGCCGCAAGTCTTATAATCTCAGGGCGTGTGCCAACGATAATAAGAAGCTTTAATTTGCCGTTATTTTTAAAAGAAACATCTGAATAATCAAGTTTAATATCCATTATTCTACCTCCTCAAAAAAGGTGTCGGGATGTGTGGGCTCAAACTGCTCGTTTGCCCACATTACTGTAACCAGATCCTCGGTATCCGAAAGATTTATAATATTGTGTGTGTAGCCGGGAAGCATATGAACTGCTTCGATTTTCTCACCGCTTACATAGAAATTCAGCACCTTGTCCGTACCGATTTTCCTCTGCTGAATGAGACCTTTACCCGAAACTACAATGAAAAACTCCCATTTTGTGTTGTGCCAATGCTGCCCCTTTGTAATGCCGGGCTTGGAAATATTAACACTGACCTGACCGCATTTTTCTGTTTTGAGAAGCTCGGTAAAGCTTCCTCTGGGATCAACATTCATTTTAAGGGGAAATGCTACCTTTTCCTCGGGAAGATAGGAAAGATATGTGGAATAAAGCTTCTTTCCGAAGGAATTATAAGGAATTTCGGGAATTACAAGGCTTGAAGGCTGTGCCCTGAAGCTTTCTAAAAGGTCAACAATTTCACCTAAGGTAACCTTGTGAGTAACGGGACAGTAGCAGAATTTTCCGTTTTCTGCTTCTACCGTATCAAGACCGTCATATTCACAACGGTGTGCCTTGCCCTCTAAAAGAGAAAGCATTTCATCCACAAGGTCATCAATATACAGAAGTGTCAGCTCAATTGCCCTGTCATTTACCTGAATGGGTAAATCGTTGGCAATATTGTTGCAGAAGGTAGCAACCGCACTGTTGTAATTCGGTCTGCACCACTTTCCGAAAAGGTTGGGGAAGCGGTACACATAAACGGGTGCACCTGTTTCCTCTGAATATGCGAAGAACAAATCCTCTCCTGCCTTCTTGCTCTTACCGTATTCGCCCTCGGCATATCTGCCTATTAAGGTTGCCTGCAGTGAGCTTGAAAGCATTACGGGGCATTTGTTGTTGTATTTTTTAAGAGTATCCAGGAGAGTTGAAGCGAAGCCGAAGTTTCCCTTCATAAAATCCTCCTGATTTTCGGGGCGGTTTACACCTGCCATATTAAAGACAAAATCCGCATTTTTACAAGCCTCCTCAAGGAGAGAAGCCTGAGAGTCAATGTCATAAAGGTACAGCTCACCGATTTCAAGTACAGGGTGAGTTCTGTCCTTTCCGTCACGGATATTTTTAAGGGCTTCAACCAGATTTTTGCCTACAAAGCCTGCGGCACCTGTAATGAGTATATTCATTATTTATTCTCCCACTCTGCAAGCTCATCACGGATATACTGAAGGGAAAGGAGCTTTTCCTTAACCTGCTCTACTGTGAGAAGCTCTGTATTGTTGGAGTTGAACTCGCTGAGCTTTGAGCGCTCTGTGTCGCCCTCCTTGAAATACTTGTCATAGTTAAGACCGCGCTTGTCGCTGGGCACACGATAGAAGTCGCCCATATCAATAGCACCTGCGCACTCCTCATTTGTAAGGAGAGTTTCGTACATTTTCTCCCCGTGGCGGATGCCGATAACCTTGATTTCCTGCTCTGACTTGAAAAGCTCATTTACTGCCTTTGCAAGTACCTCAATTGTACAGGCAGGAGCCTTCTGCACAAGAATATCACCTGATACGCCGTTTTCAAAGGCAAAGAGAACAAGGTCAACCGCCTCATCAAGAGACATAATGAAACGAGTCATTGAAGGCTCGGTAATTGTAAGAGGCTTACCCTGCTTAATCTGGTCAATCCAGAGAGGAATAACAGAGCCTCTTGAGCACATAACGTTACCGTAACGTGTGCAGCAGATTTTTGTATCCTCGGGATCAACTGTTCTGCTCTTTGCAACGATTACCTTTTCCATCATAGCCTTTGATGTACCCATAGCATTTACGGGATAAGCCGCCTTATCTGTGGAAAGGCAGATAACTGTCTTTACACCTGCATCAATAGCCGCAGTAAGCACATTGTCTGTGGCGATAACATTTGTCTTTACTGCTTCCATAGGGAAAAACTCGCAGGAAGGAACCTGCTTCAATGCGGCGGCGTGGAAAATGTAATCTACACCGTGCATAGCGTTCTTTACGGAAGCAAGGTCACGGACATCACCGATAAAGAATTTAATCTTCTCGGCAACCTCGGGCATTTTTGCCTGAAATTCGTGTCTCATATCATCCTGCTTCTTCTCATCACGGGAAAATACGCGGATTTCTCCGATATCAGTCTGTAAAAATCTGTTGAGAACGGCATTACCAAAGGAACCTGTACCGCCTGTAATCATAAGTGTTTTATCCTTGAAAAGTGACATAATAATTCTCCTTTTTATGTTATAGATTATTCTTATACCATTCAATAGCAAGCTTTATACCATCTGCAAAGCTATAATCGGGAGCGTAGCCTAAAAGCTCTCTCGCCTTGCTGATATCTGCATTTGAGTGCTTGATATCACCCTTTCGGTCAGGACCGAAATTGGGCTCAACATCAATACCCAGCGCCTTTGTAAGACCGTAATAAATATCAATAAGATATTCTCTGCCGCCGTAGGCGATGTTATATGCCTCGCCTGCCGCCCGGTGAGAAGCAAGACAAGCCTTGAGATTTGCCTCTATTACATTATCAATATAAGTGAAATCCCTGCTTTGCTTACCGTCTCCGTTAATGGTAGGTACCTCACCCTTAAGAAGCTGTCTTATAAATTTGGGAATAACCGCCGCATAAGCACCGTCAGGGTCCTGCCTTCTGCCGAAAACATTGAAATATCTCATTCCGTAGGTGTCAAGACCGTAGTGCATTGTATACATCTTTGCCCATTCCTCATCGCACCTTTTGGTAACTGCATAGGGAGAAAGAAGGTTACCCTCTCTCCCCTCCTTTTTGGGAAGCTTCGGCTCATCACCGTAAACCGAGGAGCTGGAAGCGTATACAAATTTCTTAACGCCTGTCTGTCTTGCCGCCTCAAGCATATTGAGTGTACCCTCAATATTATTTTTGCAATAGAAAAGGGGCATTTCAATGCTTCGGGGAACGCTTCCCCAAGCCGCCTGATTAAGAACGAAATCCACGCCCTCGCAGGCTTTAAGGCACACCTCATAATCCTTGATGTCGCCCTTTATAAACTCGTAATTGGGATTGTCCTTGAACATATCCACATTTTTCTGCTTTCCTGTTGATAAATCATCAAGACCACGGACTCTGTAGCCCATATTAAGTATTGCCTCACAGAGGTTTGAGCCGATAAAGCCTGCACAGCCCGTAACCAGAAACAACGAGTTTTCGGGGAATTTTAAATCCTTGTAGCCCATTATTATAACCTCCAGTAGCAGTAGCCTGCTTCCTCGTATTCTTTTCTGTCAAGAATACCCTTAAGGTCGAGAAGCACCTTTTTGCCCTCACCGAAGAAGCTGTCTGTATCATTCATTGTAAGGGATGAGAATACTGTGTGAGCCACCGCAAGAACAACTGCATCCATATCCTTTATTTCGGTTATATCTGTAAATTCAACACCGTAAAGCTTCTTTGCTTCCTCGGCATCTGCCTCGGGATCTGCCACAAGGGGCTCTATGCCGTACTCACGAAGCTCCTTTACAATGTCGAAAATCTTTGTATTTCTGGTATCAGGGCAATTCTCCTTGAAGGTAAAGCCAAGAATTGCAACACGGGCATTTTTAACTGACTTTTCAGCCTTGATAAGGCTTTTCACCACATTTTCTGCCACATATTTTCCCATATCATCATTAATTCTTCTGCCTGCAAGAATTATCTGACTGTGATATCCCATTTCCTCTGCCTTGTAGGTAAGGTAGTAGGGATCTACGCCGATACAATGACCGCCCACAAGACCGGGATAGAATTTAAGGAAATTCCACTTTGTACCTGCCGCCTCAAGAACGGATTTGGTGTCTATACCCATTTTATTGAAAATTATTGAAAGCTCGTTCATAAAGGCGATATTGATATCCCTCTGACTGTTTTCAATAACCTTTGCAGCCTCGGCAACCTTTATACTGCCTGCTCTGTGAACACCTGCTTCCACTACAAGCTCATAAACCTTGGCAATTTCCTCCAGAGACTCTTCATCCATACCCGAAACTATCTTTACAATTGTTTCAAGTCTGTGCACCTTGTCACCGGGATTGATTCTTTCAGGAGAGTAGCCAACCTTGAAATCCACACCGCATTTAAGTCCTGATTCCTTTTCAAGAATGGGAATACAGATATCCTCTGTCACACCGGGATAAACTGTTGATTCGTACACAACAATTGAGCCCTTTGTAAGATTTCTGCCCACAATACGGGATGCGCCCTCAACGGGGGTAAGGTCGGGGGTATGGTCATCATTTACGGGAGTGGGCACGGCAACAATGTGGAATTTGGCACATTTAAGCCTTTGCTCATCTGCGGTAAATTCAACGGATGTTTCCCTTATGGCATCGTTTCCTACCTCGTTTGTAGGATCAATACCTGCCTTGTAAAGGTCAATCTTTGCCTTGTTAAGGTCAAAGCCGATAACATCCACCTTCTTTGCAAAGGCAACTGCTATGGGCATACCCACATAGCCGAGTCCCACAAGGGATATTTTTTCTTCCTTATTGACTATTTTTTCATAGAGAGACATATTACTCCTCCGAAAACATTTATTTTTTGCATTTACCCGCTTTTTTCTTTATAAATGAAAGAACGGGCTTTGTAAACAACATAATGGGCTCACTTCTGAGAACAAGTCCCACTGCAAAGTAAACCGCTGCACCCACGCCTACAAGGAGAAGAAGGGAAACAAGTCCGTTACCTGCAAGGGCAACAAGAGGAGCCTTTGCAAGGAGAATTACTCCTGCCATAGCGCCTGCGCTGATAATTGATTTTATAAGCACGGAGAAAAGTCGCTTCGTACCGAAATCTCCGATTTTTTTCCTGAGTAAAATATAAAGAATAATACTGTTGAAAATTGCCGAAATACTTGTTGCAATTGCAAGTCCGTTTATTCCCCAAACCTTTGCAAGGGGGAAGGAAATGACAATTTTCAGAACAATTGCAAGTGTTGAGGTAATGGTTGTGGTTTTGGTGTCCTTGTAGGCATAGAAAACCTTTACGAGAGTATCTCTCACCGCAAGGAAGCAAAGTCCCACAGTATATGCACAAAGGGCACCCGAGGTAAGTGCTATTGACCTTTCATCAAAGCTGCCCCTGCAGAGAATCACCCTTACAACGGGCTCTGCAAGAAGAATTATACCTACGGAAGCAGGGAGAAGAAGGAAGCTCAATACATTGATTGTCGTTGCAAGCTTTGCCTTGACCTCCTTGTGCTTTTCCTTTGCCACAAGCTCTGCGCAGCTTGCAAAGAGCACGGTTATAATGCCTGTTACCAGCACCTCCTGCACCGCATTATTGATAATGGATGCATAGGAAAGAGCAGAAATACCGCCCTCGGTAACCGTTGAAGCAAGGGATTTGTCGATAATTTTATTAATCTGACTTACGCACATTCCCAGAAGAATGGGAAGAATCATATAAGCCGTTTCCTTGAGATTTTCATCACGGAAGCTGATTTTCGGGCTGTAACGATAGCGCTTTCTGAGAACAAAGGGCATAAGGAACAGGAACTCGAAAATGTAAGCCACCAGAAGTCCTACGCCTAAATAATTTGTACCGAAGGATGCGGCTATTACAATGGAAATAACGATAGCAAGGTTACGGGGAAGGGAAACGGCGGCAGGAGCAAGGAAGCTCTTGTTTGCATTAAGGAAGCCCGTATAAATGCTCACTATTGTCATAAGGTAGATACTGGGAGAGGAAATCCTTATGAGATCCGAGGCAATTTCTGCAGTTTCTGCGTTGAAGCCCGTTGCAAAGAGCTTAACTGCCACCTGAGGCACAAGCACAAGGAAAATAACAATTGCCGTACTTGCCAGAAGTCCTAAATTCAAAAGATTGTTTGAATATTTCTGCGCAGATTTTTCGCCCTTCTCCGCCTTAACCTTATTATACATAGGTATATAGGCGGTGGAAATTGAATGTCCTATAAAATAGAATATCAATGTGGGAACGGATGCGGCTATAAGATAGGCGTCACTGATATTTGAGGTGCCGAAGTAGTTTGCAAGGACAATATCCCTGAGCATACCAACAAGCTTTGACACCACAATGACTCCCATCAGAAGCGGAACACTGCTTTTTTTACCCTTCATTTACTCACCTCAGTCAAAATTTCCTGCTTTAATTGAATTTCTTACATATTTGGGGATGATGATAGCAAACAATGTAAGGAAATAGCTGTCTATTGATGAGTAGAAAAGTGTACTCGTAGTAGTCAGCATAAACACACAGGATGCAAGAAGGAAACCGTTGAACATTTTACAAAGCTTTCTTTCAACTGCTGAGCCCTGCTTCATAAACTGATTTCCCACAAGGGCAGTGCCTATTATTCCTACAAGGAAAACAACACCCTTTATACCGTTTGTCAGGAGCATCTGAATATATCCGTTGTGCAGGTTGCTATGCTCCGAGGCTCTGTCAATAACCTCATTGAAATCCGCATTACCGAAAAGCTTCTGTATAGGTGTAGCACTGCTGTAAAGCCTGATACCTAATTCTGCAAGCTCATTACGGCTGCTGTTTGCACCGTTTTTGAAAACAATGCTTACAAAGAAATTACGGAGCACAGGAACAAAAAGAATTGCGACTGCTCCCACAACTATTACCGCAAGAAGCTTATTTCTGTTTGATTTACTTGCGAAGGTAAGCATATATACAACTATCATCACGGAACAAGCGATGATGGAGGTTCTGGAGAAGGTCAATATAAGGTTTGCGGCAAAAACCACCAGGCTCACCAGATATACCGCCTTTCGCCAGAGGGGTGTTTCATCTTCAAGCTCCGAGCAAAGAATTATGGACATTATTCCCATTGCAAGATACATACCATACTCGTGACTGCTTACAAGGAAGGAGCTGAGCTCGTTTCCGTATGCGTTGGAAATGGAAAAGGCATTTGCAAACTGGTCTCTGCAGAAAATTACCGCATATACAACTATATACCCTACCATTATAACAACTCCGTGAAGGAGAGTCAGAAGCTGCTTCCTGTTTATCTGTGCGTTCCAGCCGGCTATGTATACAATAAAATACAGTAAAATAGGGTACAAATAGTACAGCATAAGGCTGAAGGTACGATTACTTCCCGTAAACAGGGTAAAGCAGGTAAACACAGCCAACATAATCGCAAAGCCTGCTTCCCTGAGCTTTATATATTGCATATTCGAACAGAAATAAAGTACAAGCAACAGTATAAGTCCCGCCTTGATAACGGTATCTACTCCGCTTCGGTTGCCTACAGAACGGACATTCTGCCATATAAGGAGAATGAACCAATAGGCGTAAAGAACTATATGTGCTTTTTTCAGTTTATTTTGATTTTTCATTTACTTGTGCTCCAAGCTTCAACAAAAGATTTTTTATTACATAAACGGCAATAGAGATTCCAAAGGATAAAAGGAAGAATATCACCAATGATTTATAGGACATTTTTTTATCATAAATCACAAGAGAAAATATAAGTCCGTGAATGAGATAAAGCTCATTTGATATAATACCCACAAGCCGCGGGGTTTCTGTCATCCACTGAGGAAGGTACCTGCAAATCAGGTGAACAAACACTATGAGGAATATCATAAGTCCCGTTACCTGAATAACCTCAACTCCGAAAAACAGGAGCTCAGGCAAATTCCGTATAACGGACAGCTGCTTGAGAAGAAGTGCTCCGCCGCCTATTCCCAGAGAAATTATTCCCACAGGTATCTTTCCGAAATACGGTGCAAGCTTTTTGTAATACTGTCCGCAGAAAACACCTATAATAAACGCAAGAAGCTGTTGCTTGAACAATGACCTTGCAAATATGAACAGCACCACCGATAAAAGTCCGATAACAACATATTTCAGGTACGCCTTCTTCCTTGAAAGAAGTGAGCCGATATAAAATGCGCCATAGTAAAGGAAAAGGCATTGCATATACCAACCGAAGGGGTGAAGGGGCTTTATAAGAAGGAAATCAAGGATAATCTCCCCTATTCCCTCCCCCTGAATCTTGTGGCTGATACCAAAAAGGCAGTTTACAACCTCAATAAGTGCATAGGGTACATAGGCAGTTTTTATTCTCTTTTTCCAATAATCCTTCAAGCCTTTTTTCTCAAAGGAGCGCTCCAGTCCATATCCCGAGGCAAAGAGAAACACCGCAACACCCAGAGAGCCGAGAGGATTAAGAAGCCTTGTGCCGAAAAGGTTTCCTACGTGAGCTATCATAATAATCGTAATGGAAACACCCTTACACACGGTCATTATATCAACTGACAAGGGGGATTTTAAATTATGCTCTTTTCTCTTTTTCAGTATTTCCGTAATTGCAGTGGATAAGACATACCCACCAAACAACAAAACAAGGGTAAACAATAAATATTTCATATCTGTACCTTTAAAGTAACTTTTCAATAATCTCCTGCACGAAATCACAATTCTTCTGCAGATTGTGGTTTTTCTGTGCAAGGTCTGTTGCAGAGGAAATGTACATATTTCTGTACTCCTCATCATTTTTCATTTTTACAAGAACAGTCTCAAGGTCTCTCTCGTTTCCTGCAATATGGGCGGCTTTGTTTTCCTTAAGATATTTTACGAAGGGAAATTCCTCCGAGGCATATACAAGGAACGGTCTGCCGCAGGCAAGACTGTCTGCAATTTTTGTGGAAAAAGCATATCTGAGATTTTCAAGCTTTTCCTTATTTTCACAATGAAGCACCACCGAAGCCTCGCTGAGGGCTTTGGGGATTTCATCATAGGGAACAAGTCCGTGATAAACCACATTTTCATTTTCGCATACGGACCTTTCATCTTCCTCGCTTACGAATTTGCCGTACACATTAAGGGTTGCTTCGGGCACTGCTTTTCTGAGCACCCTTGCAAAATCCGACAGAGGCTCTGCTCTGCCAACACCTAAATTTCCGCAATATGCTACATTGAAGCCTTGGGCATTGTCAGGAAGAGACCTCATATCCGTAGCCGTATAGAGAGTTTTACTGCCTCCCTTGTGGGGGTATTTCTTTTTGTAATCTCTCTCAAGCTCCTCCATACTGTAAAAGCAGTAGTCTGCCTTTTTCATAAATCTGCCGTAGTAGAAGCACAGAAGCTTCTTAAGTGCAAAATGGAAAGGATCAGTTTTTGATGATGAGCTGTAAAGCCTTTCCTTGAGAGGAAAGCTTTCACTGTTGTACATTACAAGCCTTGCCCCGTATTTCTTTGCGATTTTCAGGGCTATGGCATACATAAAGGGAGCATCTCCCGCCTGAAGGAAAACGATACCGGGATTCACCTCACGAAGGAAGGCATCGAAATATCCGTTCCACCAGCGATATGTAAGCCACACTATACTTCTTATAAGATAATTTCTGCAGCTTCTCTTTCCGCTTTTTGAGTGAGTGAGCTTTTTGGAGCTTTGCTCCGTAGCGGAAGCCGTTTCAGCCTTGGGCGGCTTCAGGGGAGACAGAGAAATTATGGATTTCAATGCGTAGGAATCCGTTACTTTATAATAGTATTTACAAAAGTCAGTTTCAGGTGAGCCGTGAAGGAAAAGCTGAGCTCTTCTGTCAGGCTCTGTATTTCTCACAAGATTCATAAGTGTCCTGCCGTTTGAGGACTGTTGTGAAAAGGGCTCATTTGTAACAAAGAGGATTTTTTTCTTATTTATCTCCTCTTGCTTTTTCTCCGTATCAAAGCACAGAGAAATATAATTGTGAGGATTTTTCTGTTTTTCAACGGGAGGCTCATCCATATAATTCTCACCAAAAACACGGGAAAGGAAATCCTCTGTCAGAGAAGGTGCATTAAAGGAATGTCCCTCAAATTCACAAGCTACGGGCTCTGCGAAAACCTCTTTTTTATGAATCTGCCTTGTCCAGTCATAATTATGAAGGTAAAGGACTGCGTATTTTGTATCGGAATTGTTTTCAGCCGTGCAAAGCTTACGGATTTTTCTGTCGATGCTTTCAGGACTCATAAAGAAAAGCATAGCCTTTATAAGCTTTTTTATCAAGCCCTTGATTCCGCCGCCTGTGTATCCGCCCTTAATGGCGCGAAGAGTCATAAGCTTTCGGATTTTTGCGGCTTTTTTGCCCACAATTTCCGCCTTGTCGGTAGTAACAAAGTCAACGGGGAAAATATCAATATATATTCCGTTATTCATTTTTACTCCCGAAGAAAGTCCCTCGATAATCTCTGTATTATCCTTACGGATTTTCTGTATGCAACGGGAGAAGTTTCTGTCCGTTTCTCCGTTCTGAAGAAAACATCCCTCTATACTCTCGTTTTTCCAGCATTCTCCCAGTCTTTCGTAATCCTCACGAGGCATAGCTACATCAATATCATCATCCCAGGGAATGAAGCCCTTGTAACGGGCGGCACCTAAAAGCGCTCCCCCCACAAGATAATATTTCAGGTTATGCTTTTTGCAGAAGCTATCAAAATCAAGGAGAATTGACAATTCCGTTTCCTGAAGCTTTTTTAAATCTTTCTTTTCCATAATATACCTTTTTATTTATTCATAAGGGCTTTGTATTGTTCAAAGGAAAGCATTTTGTCATATCCTTCCTTGCCCTTTTTCATCCAATCCATTCTCTCCCCGAAGGAAAGTCCTCCGTCTCTTACGCGGAAGGCGAAATAAATCATCCACAAAAGGATTGTTCTTTTGTGAACTGCCTGATAGTAGGCACCTCTGCCGTAGAAATACTTTTCATCGTGTCCCGTAAACCAGGTGGACTCTCCGAAAAGAATCGTTCCTATGGTTTCCTTTGAAACATAGAAGGTAAGCCCGGCTTTTCTCGCATCGCTCAACCACATACTGTCCTCTCCTGCAGGGAAAACACATCCGCCGCCGAAAAGAGTGGTGAAATTCACATTTGCCCTCTTTACGGATTGGAGCCTGAAGGCAATCCGAACTGCGCCCCAGGGCTGTCTTTCAAAGCGTTTGCATTTTCTTGTTTCGGCATAGCTTTTCTGCTTACGCTGTTTATCATCAGTATCCAGATGAAAAATTATAATATCCGCATCAGGGTGAGCCTCAAATTCCTTGAGAACAACCGACTCCATATTATCCTTATAAATAACATCATCATCGGCAAAAAGACAGATATCTGCGCTTGCATAAGCAAGGGATAAATTCCTGTTTATTCCCACTCCGCGGGTATTGGTTGATATCATTTTTGCCGTGTGATTCTCAAAGGTATACTCATCATAGCTTGTACAATCGCATTGATTGGCAAAGACTATATCGGAATGAACATTCATTTCCTCTATTTTTGAGAAATCCTTCTGGTGCATAGTCACACAAAGCACTTCAAATTTCGACATATCTGTTCCTCTTTAATTATCTGATAATTACAGTAATTTCTTTTCATCAGAGAAATCCTTAAGCTCAGGAAAAAATTCTCTGAAATCTCTTTTTGTGTCCCAATACTGGGCGTGCTGCTCCCACTTTATTCTTTCAGGTGAAGGGGGCTTCATATAGTCACCGAAGCGGAAGGTAAGGAAATCGTGTAAATTCTCGGGTATCTTAAGCTGAACCTTTTCAAAGGGGGCATAAACACTTGGCTCAAACCATTCTCTTTTGTAAATGGCATTTTTGTAAACTGCCTTGCCCATAAAGTTGCAAAGGCACTCTGTTTTCTTGTTTCTGTATTTGTAAACCTGCTTAAGTCCGTGCTTTACAAGGAAATACTCGGGGAACAGAGCCATTACCTTCAATGCAAGTCCCAGAACACCGCCTCTTCTGTCATAGCCCCGTGCGGCAAGTCCCTTCATTATTACATACTTTGCCCAGAAGCACTGCCTGAGCCTTGATATGGTGTTATCAGCACAATTATGCAGAATGAATATATCAATATATATTCCGTGGTGCATCTGATAGCCCTTAAGGCTTTCCTCTATATAAGTGGTGTTGTTCATACGCACCTTTGAAATGGTAACCATGCCGTCAACGGCGCCCCATTCCTGAAGATAATATTTCTCCATATCACCCTTTGCAAGAAATTCCTTTCTGAATTTCTCGTAATTGTCGGGAGTCATAAAGATATCAAGGTCATCATCCCACGGAATAAAGCCTCCGTGTCTTTTAGCGCCAAGCGCAGAGCCGCCCATAAGGCAATATTCTATATCATTATCCTGACAGAATTTGTCCACATCAACGGCAATTTCAAGTATTTTGTCCTGAAGCTCAATAAAATTATAACTGTCTTCAAGAGAATCTCTCATAAATCTCATAATCACATACCCACTATTCTTTTCAGAATTTTTCTTGTAAATGAAGGCATAGCATAGTAAAGCTTCTTTACATACTCCCTTGAGCCGTCAAGATGCTTTGCGTAAACCTCTTCAAAGCTCTTTTCCTGAAGGTCTGCAATAAAGCTCTCTCTGCCTGCAGGCATTTTTGTACATTCGCACATTAATTCGCGGTTTTTGTAAAGCTCTTCGAAGCTCACTTCCCGGAAAGCTACATTTTCTGCAACAGTATCCCATGCCTTCTTACCCTTGGGGGTGTTAATAACAACTGTGGAAACCCCGTCAAATCTGTTTATTCCCTTAATGTATCTGTCAATACCGTGGAAATCACCTATGGTAATATCCGAGCATCTGTTACTGTGGGAAAACTGACAGTCGTAGCAGCTATCACGGAGAGTTATATATTTCTGGAAGCCGTAGTAAAAGGGTGAATCCACATAAAGGCGAAGCTTTTTGTACTCCCTTCCCGACTTTTCGTAGGTAGCGGTGTAGTAGTGAGGAGTAGCACCGTTTTTCTTCTTTGCTCTGAACTGATAATCAAGGAGCTTTATGCCTTCCTTTTCCTCAACAAAAGCCTTGCATTTGTCAAAAAGGCTCTGGGAAGGTACTCCGTGACAGACAAAGTCAACAAGAAGCAGATTATCATAATCCTTTTTAAGATATCTTTTCAGGGCATACACCTGACACGGTGTAGAAACAAAAAGTATCTGTTTTCCGTTTTTAAGCTCCCCTTCAATTTCTCTGAAGGAGTCACCCAAATCGCTTTGCAGATATTTGGATTTATACAAAGGTACAAGCTCCTCCTCTGTTTCGGCAGAGGTGCATCTGAGCTTCAGCTCCTTGTCAAAGGCAGCTCCGTAAACTCTGCCGCCCTGAGCTATTACACTTTTTGCAAAAGTACCGAACATTCCTCCGGAGGAGCCCTCGTATCGCGTTTGCGGATTTTTGGAATATGCCGCATACACGGTATGCTCCATATCCTCCTCGTTACTGTGATTAAGAACGGGACAAACATTGTCGCAGAGATTACAACCAACACAAGAAGCTGTATCTACAACCGGAAACAAAAATCCGCTTTTATCAGGTACCATTTTAATTGCATTACGGGGACATACCCTTTCACAGGTTCCGCATCCGCAGCAATCCTTTTTCAAATTTATCTCTATCATTTCTTATCTCCGTATTTTTTCTGTCAATTCCGTTGAAGAAACACCATCTGTATGGGGCAAGAAAATTATTTCTACTCCAACCTCTTTGAATTTTTTCTGATAATCCTCGTAGAGCTTTGAATTTTTCCAGTCATCGCCGTGGAACATAACATCAAATTTCAGTTCCTTCCACGCTTCAAGCTTGTCCATATTTGTCTGAGGAACAACCTTGTCCACATATTTTATTGCCTCTACAATGGCACTTCTTTCCTCAAAGGGAATTACGGGGCGCTTGTTTTTGTACTCCATTACAACATCATCTGTTGAGACGCCTACAATAAGATAATCACATTGTTCCTTTGCTCTTCTTAAAATATTGAGGTGTCCGATGTGGAACAAATCGAAAACACCGGTGGTATATCCTATCCTTGCTTTTCCCGACATCATTCTGCCTCCCGTGCAAATTTTTTGAATACAAAGCCTCTGATTTTATTGGGCAGAAGAACCTGAACAATAAGCCTCTTTGCCACATTTATCACATAATCGGGAATACCGATAACCTTGTTTTTAAGCATATAGCCCTGAAGCTTTGCTTCGCTCACAAAGTAGGGCACTCCGCCGCGGCGGCTGTACATTCCCTCGCCTGTGCGGACATTTACAAGAACACTGTCGCAGTTTGCAAATTTTGCCCCGTCAAGCATAAGGCGAAGCCAGAGATAATAGTCCTCCTCGCAGTACCAGTCTATGTAGCCCCCTACCTTTTCCACCGCAGAGCGCCTGAACATAACCGTTACCTGATTCATAGGACATCTTTTCTTCATATCAACCTTGATTTCTTCATCAGTAAGAGAAACCCTTCTGTAGGAAACAATATTGCTCTCCTCTCCGATAAACTCGGAAATGTGGCTTCCCACAATCACAAGCTCCTCATCCTTACGAAAAGCCTCAAGCTGCTCCTCAAATCTTCGGGGAAGGCTTATGTCATCAGCATCCATAAGTGCCACAAGCTCGTTTTTACAGCTCTTAAGACCTATGCGCCTTGCCTCTCCGTGACCTACATTTTCGGGCAGGCGGATAACATTGAATTTTTCGTTTTCCTCGTAAGCGCTGATAATTGCATCCAGCTCCCCGGGTACGGGACCGTCAACAACAAGCACAACCTCATCGGGCTCTGCGGTCTGATTAAGAATACTGTCAACCGCTATTTTAAAATGCTCAGGGTTGTCCTTGCCGTAAACACACATTGATACGGATATTTTTTCATTGGAAATCATTCTGATACCGCCTTTTTATTTAACCTTTAAGAGCTCTTTACTTTCTTCCTGTCCCTGTGCATACTCTGCTTCATCGATTCTGCCGATTCTCAAAAGATAGTCACCCAAATCCTCGGCAGTGGCATTTTCACCATCGGAAATGCCCTCTCTCTCAAACACCTTGAGCACAGTTTTAAAGAGGATTTTCACATCCTCCTTAAAGGAGATTTTTTCTATATACCGTAAATCGTACTGAAGCTTATTTTCCCAGGAAATTGCATTTCTGCCGCTGACCTGAGCAAGTCCGGTAAGTCCCGGTCTTACAGTGTGTCTTTCTCTTTCCTCGGGTGTCATAAACACCATATCCCTTACAAGCTGAGGGCGTGGGCCTACAATTGACATTTCACCCTTGAGAATGTTCACAAGCTCGGGTAATTCATCAAGGCTTGTGCTTCTGAGAAGCTTTCCGAAGCCCGTAAGGCGCACATCATCGGGAAGAAGATTACCCGCCTCATCCCTTTCATCTGTCATTGTCCTGAACTTGCAGAGCTTAAAGATTTTTTCATCCTTACCCGGTCTGTTCTGACAGAAAAGCACGGGAGAGCCAAGCTTCACCCTTACAAGAATACAAAGAAGAAGATACACGGGACTGAGCACTACAAGTCCGCCGAGGGACAACACAATATCAAAAAATCGCTTAAAATATTTTTCGTACACTTTAAATCACCCTGAAATCAAAAACAGTTTCTTATAATCTCAATTACTCTGTTCTGCTGCTCCTCGGTCATTTTGATATCCGAAGGCAGACAAAGACCTCTGTCAAAAATATCCTTGCCCACATCCTCACCTGCTGCGGTAACAAAGTCACAGCCTTCAAATACGGGCTGAAGGTGCAT
>JAZSCI010000175.1:0-2640 GCA_045602865.1 Acutalibacteraceae bacterium | reverse complement strand
ACAGTTGATCCCGTGGATCATATTAAGTGCGGACAGTCGATGCTTTTCCTTGTTGCTTCACACGGTATACCCGATGAAATTACATACTATGATATAAACGGCAGGATAGGGCTTATTTATGAATCTGAAGAGATTTTTGGTTGTAATACGTATTGCGAATACGAGTTTTACAGTGATATGCTTTGTGCCGTGTACTACAAAACCGAAGATGAGAATTATGATAAAGAACAGTTTTTTGCCGATACTAAGTCAGTATTTGCCAATGCCGGCTCCGGTGATGTAGAAACGGAGTCGGATGTATCGGATGAAAAATGCTACCGTGCAGATATTGATTATCCCGGAGGTGCCACAGGACAATATGTCAGTATAAATGCTTATGATGATTGTGGTATAGTAACAGTTGATTGGTTGTTTTAAAAATTATTTCATTTTGAAGCCGTCTTTTACAGATGGCTTCTTTTTGTTGAATTATTCTTTTTAAGTATATTGAAAATAAAATTATAATTTGATATAATTTTAACATTAAGGAGATGTTTATATGGCTAATGATTCTAAAATTATTGCTGTGTCAGGTAAAGGCGGCGTAGGAAAAACATCTGTTTCCGCGGCTATAGTTAAGGTTCTGACACAGATTTATCCCGATAAAAAGATTCTTGCGATTGATGCTGACCCTGCTGTTGGTTTGTCAACTGCTCTCGGTATTGATGTTCAGCTTACAATTGACGATATCAGAAAAGAGATTGTTTCAAGCGTTGAAGATGGAGAAACCAAAACTGCTATTGAGCTTTTGGGAAATGCTCGATACAAAATCTTTGATGCCCTTGTAGAAACAGATGGTTTTGCATTTATAGCCGTAGGCAGACCTGAAAGCTCAGGCTGTTACTGTAAAATCAATTCATATCTTAAAGAGGTTATCAGCATATTATCTCAGGAGTTTGACTATGTGGTAATAGATGGTGAAGCCGGTATTGAGCAAATCAACAGGCGTGTTATGGAAAAGGTCACACATTTGCTTCTCATAACAGATGCGAGTAAAAAAGGCACCGATGTTATTAAAACGATCAAAAGTGTTGCTGATGAGCTTGTAATGTACGAGAAAATCGGTGTTGTGGTGAACAGAATGCCTGATATGAGCCTCGCTGGTTATATCAATGTAGGTGATATACCCGTGCTTTCGTATATTACAAATGACAATAATCTTGCGATTTTTGATATTGAAGGTAAAAATATTACAGCTTTACCCGAAGAGTCAGGAATTGTTGTAGGTGTTAAAGAGGCTTTAACAGAATTAGGTATAATTTAAGGTGGTTTTATGAAGGATTTAAAGCATTTATATTCCCTTGAAAAAATATTACAGGAAGCCAACAATGACCTTGTAAAAGAAGCAAAGAATAATGGTGGTATTGCTCTTGGATATACTTGTTACCATATTCCTGAGGTTTTGCTTAATTGCGGTGATTGTTTTTCCGTAAGGCTCAGAGCACCACGTACAGGCTCTCTTGATATAGCTACATATTATATGGGGAATTTCCTTTGTGGTTATTCAAAGGCTGTGTTGGAAAGAGCAATAGAGGGTGGTTATAATTTTCTGAACGGAATATTGGCATCGGAAACCTGTTCGGAAATGAACAGAACTCTTGAGCATTTTGAACTACTCAATCTTGTTGATAATGATAAGTTTTTTGTTACCTTCCTTGATGCGCCCTTTAAGATTGAGGAGCATACTGTAAAGCATTATGTTAAGCAGGTGAGAAACAAAATACTGGATAAAATAACATCCGTATACGGTGTTGATACATCCGATGAAGCCTTGCTTCAGGCGGTAAAGGAGCACAACGAGGTTTGCAGATTACTTACAGAGATTGGTGAGTACAGAAAAGAAGATAACCCGAGAATCACGGGCTATGAGTATCATATTCTTAACCTCGCATCCTATTGTTGTCCCAAAAGTCTTGTTATACCGATTCTTCGTGAAACTGCCGAAGAGCTTAAAACAAGAGAACCCGATGAAAAGAAAAATTTCAGAGCAAAAGTGGTTGTTGTGGGAAGCGAAATGGATGATCCTGATTTCACCGCACTTATCGAAGATAGCGGTGCTCTCGTTGTAGCTGACAGATACTGCTTCGGTGCTTTGCCCGGAAGAGAAGAAATTATTATTGATGAAGATAAAGATATCCTTACTCAGATTTGTCTTCATTATATGAAAACAAGCCAGTGTCCGCGTTATATGAGCCACGAGAAGGTTCAGGAAAGGCGTGACTATGTTAAAAGGCTTGTTGATGACTACAATGCAGACGGAGTTTTATATGAACAGATAAAATTCTGTGAGTATTGGGGTTACGAAAGGTCCCTTGCCTCATACATAATGAGTAATGATTACGGAGTTCCTACTGCAGCTGTTGACAGACAGTATACTGCATCTGCATCAGGTCAGCTTCGTACACGTGTGCAGGCTTTCGTGGAAAGCCTGGAAATTAAAAAGATTGCAAAACAAAAGGAGGGAAGAAGCTGATGGCAGGATTAGGAAATCTTTACAAAGAGCATACAGGTGTTCTTAAACACCGGGAATGGCGTGGCTTTAAGGATACAATGTATGATTATTACAGATGGCTTGTTACCTGGAAGGATATGATTAAAATG
>JAZSCI010000174.1:0-5185 GCA_045602865.1 Acutalibacteraceae bacterium | reverse complement strand
ATGGCTACGATCCGACTTACCGCCGTTGAAGATTGAGTTATCATCCATCCAGATAACTTCAACCTCCTGGCCGATGAGTTCTTCCATACCTATCTGTCTGAAGAGCTCATCTGTTGAAGCAACGTCAGCGATTGCAGTGCTTGCCTCAATATCCGTACCCTCAATTTCTAAGCCGCCTGCACTCTGGGTCTTAAGAGCACCTGCAAATGTGTAGTAAGCTGCTGTTGTTTCAACCGTGTAATCACCGTAAGCACCCTCGAAGTGTACAATCGGTACCTGAGCGATTTCGCCGTACTTGGTGTCATTGTAGAATGTATCAACAATAAATACCTTCTTGATGCTACCGTTGCCGTCCTTAACCGTAACAGTCTGAATACCTGTTTCAGGACCGCATGCAGAGTAAAGGTCGAATCCTGTACCCTTGAACGCAAAGGTCTTTGTCTCGCTTCGGTTGTTGGTGCTTGAAACCGTTGTTTTAAGGTAAGTACCGATCGAGAACTTTTCGGTTGAATTTCCGTACGTCGAGTCATTACCGTATACGTCGGATGAGCCTGAAAGCGACTGATACTTACCTGCATAATCGCCGTACTGTGTCCATGTGGCGTAGCCCTTGTCTTTGGTGCTTGCGAGAGTTGCCGTCTTGTTATCCTCGTAGTAAACGTTTGAAGCGGGGATAAGGTTAAGACGGAACCAGTCGTAAGTGCCGTCATCACGCTTGATCAGAATGTATGCTCTTGAATTATCCTCAGCAGAGCCTTCCTGGCTGTTAAGGGAGTATAGCATGTTCTGGTCGCCGTCAATAAATTTAACGCCGAAAACGTCAGTCTGCAGATCTGTTACATAAGTTGTCTGCTTGTTGGGTAACTCGGATGCTGAAATAAGTGTACCGTTGATATCGGTATCAAGCATCGGCAGGTCGTAGTCCAGAACATAAGTATACTCGGGAATTGAGAAGTGGTATTGTTGGAACTGCTTAAGAGGCTGACCGGCGTTCATTCGCTCTGTCGATTCATAAAGAGCAGTATCCTTTTCATCGTTGATTGCAGCACTTGAAAGCGTCTTGCTCGGGTCAGCCGTAACGCCCTTGATTGAAACTATCAGCTTATAGCCCAGATTCTTATCTGAGTTATATTCCGAAACATTATATTTAGAGTAATCAAAACCTGTAATCGTGAGAGTGTTGGTTTCTTTATTAAGGTTATGCGAAATAGTTACAAGCGAACCGGTGGGAGAGTCAAAGCTGAGTCTGCCGATACCGTCATACGTACTCTTAGCAAACTGACATTCAACCGTGGCTTCTGAAAGGTCAAACGCATCGGTAATCTGCTCACGCAGAACAGAAGTAGAAGTAAGAGAAGAAATTGCGACATTTGAATTAGCATTGACATTATTAACAATACTTTCAGCTATTTTATCATATTGGAAAGTAGAACCATCAGAAAATTCAAAGTAATAATTTGCGTTCTCTCTAGTATTGAGCGGACCCGGGTCGGTCATACTCTTGGAGCCTGTGTAGTCAGATGAAAGATATCTCATGAAATCTTTCTCGAAATTTTCATCTTCGTTGAGGTTATAACCGGCACTGGTATAACCGTTACCAAGTAAGGTTGTGTAAATGTGTGCACCGTTACGCTTCAGGTTGTAAGCACCGTTAGCAAGTGTATCATTAGCAGTAGTTGTCGCAATACCCGGATTGGCTTTGTTTAAGCTTTCAGTGATATAGCCGGGAGAGCCTGCTGAAATAACAATAACAACTGCACTTCTGTTACCGTTTACATCATAGGTGTTGCCTAACGATTTCTGTTCATCAATAATTTTACTTGCCATATCAAGACCGTAACTGGGGAAATTGTGTCCCAATTCGTCCGACATGCCATTGACAATGGTTTGGACTGATTCAAACTGACTTGTGTCGAAGAAAGCATTCTGGTAGTTACTTGTACTGAGACTTGAATAACTTCTGAATGTGCCGTCATTGGTATACATACCGGTATTAGTATATTCGCTGGCACCATCGTTTGTGTTTACATTATTTTGTGCAAACTTAACAAGAGCAATACGGTGGGCTAAGCCGGAACTGCTTGCATCAGCTGCAATTTTATTGGCGAAAGAATTAACCGCTTTTTTAACGGCATTAAATCTGGAAAGATAAGTTATTGTATAATACGGACCTGTGTAAACATCCTGTTGATTTCTACTTGAAATTTTGCCTTTATATTGATAAGAAACTTCAGTTGTTGTCCAGGTTCCATTTGATTTATCGTAGTAATATTTTTGGCCATTTTTTTCATAATGGATCATAATATCCTGCGTAGTATCATTACAATCTTTCTCAGCTGCTGTACCATAAATCTTCATCTCATAGTAATTACCATCTGAATCCTTATAGTATATATTGTTTCTCCACCAATCAGATACGCCTGTATATATGCTGCTTGAACCTGTTGCATCACCACCGCCTATCTGATGGGCTTTCAAACCGCCATTATTATAGGTCCATTCGGGACAGTCTTTTGTATCCATAAGACCTGAGCTGTCAAGGACAAATATATAGTCAGTTGGTCTCTTAGTTTCAGTACGCTGATACTGGAGGCTGTTGGTTGCATAGGTTTCAACAGTAATATTATATGTACCGTCCGCCTGCAGATGAGCCTTCATATCGGTATAAACGTTTGTTTCCTGCGTTGAAGCATAGGGGTCAGTAATACGCTTGTAGATATGGAAAGCCATTTGGCCGCCATCAGTAGATTGGGCCGGAAGGTCAGCATTGTTTATATGGAAGGTGCCCACAACTTCATCCAGACCGCCATAGTTAGTACCGGTTTTACTCTTATAGTAGTTGGTATAGGCTGTTATTGAGCTTTCAACAGAGCCGTCGTTACACCAGACAGAGTAATCTCCGCCGTTACCAAAGATATTGAAATCACCGTTAGACCAAGCTTTAATAACCATGCTACCAGCAGTTGCCGTCATTGCAAACACTCTGTCTCCCGAATAGAAATACTTATGGTCTGCATAATAGAGGTCTCTGTTAGCAAGCTGAAAGTTAGCTTGTTCGGTGCCTTCACTTGAATTATTGGTTATGTTTGAAAGACCGCCTTTAAATTGCCAATGAATTGACTTGTTTGCATCATCCTCTGCACTGAGGATAATGCTTTCTACGTTACCTTGCTCATCGAGCTTTACGTCATAGTCACGTATTTCGTAACCGACAACGCCCATCGAATCACCGGTATTAGCCTGACTTACAACGCTCGAGCTTGCCTTCTTCGGAAGCTTTCTGTAATCGTAACCACCAAACGAATCAAGCAGATAGAGAATATTATCCTGTGTTACAGCATCTTTGATCGGAGATTCGTGAAGGACAATATATTCGTCATCGGGATTAATATCATCGAAGGAATTAACCTTCCGATATTCAACAGCCGTAACGTCTTCGGCAGGTCTTTCAAGACCCTGAATTGCATACTGGTCGATCTTCCAGATAACGTCGATAGGCTCTTCACATGATTTACCACCGTCACCGCCTGTTGAGCCATCACCATAGTAGTAATATGCAGCACCTTCTGTAAACATATAGAGATAATCGTTGATAACACAAAGGGCTTCACCCATAAAGGGCATATTGTCCATATAATCATCACGAAGTTCGTATTCCGTGTCAGTTGTATTGCCACCAAAATGAATGCAATCGGTATAATTGACCAAATGACAGTCTCTTTCCTTGCCGCCGATTGTGGCAACAGCATCACCGGGAGAGTTAATGTCGATATCACCGATAACAAGATCTCTTGTGTGACCGCTGCTTTCATAACGGCTCCATGAGCGGCTTACGTAAATCTTGCCCTTGTCAACCATAGCATACTGGATTTTATCAAAGTCAAAGCCGATAACATAGCTGGGATCACCGGCACAGCCCTTGTACTTTTCTGTAGCAGGAGTAAATGTACCACTTTGAAGATTCTCCCACTCCTGTGCTGATGAATAACCTCTGAGTCTGTAACCCATAAGGACACTGGGGTAACCGACACTGCCCATAAAATCCTGCTTATAAGAATTGTTTCCAGAATAATAGAAATTACCTGTCCAAAGAACACCTTCGTCGTAACAACAGTATGATGTTTTAACAGCTACTGTGTTTCCTACTGCACTACCGGTCATTTCCTGTGAAAAGTCAACACTGTCAACTAATTGAATGTCTTTGACTGTGCCATTGGAAACATCCATCTCCGAAAGGGGGAGATAACTGATTTTTGAATCGGAATCTGCGTAGTAGAAGTTATATTCAGATGCAGCAATACCGCCGCCGTGACTTGTGTTGTATGAGCCATCAGCATTCCTGAGTTTGAAAACTGCAACAAGATCGGTCGAAGAAATATCAAGTGCGTAGATAACCGAAGGGTCTGAACCGCCTGCATCATATGCGGATATAAGAATCCATTCCTTTTCCTTCCAGTAGGTCATACCCTGGGGGGTATAGTAATCATCTTGACTGAGACCGGGAATGATAAAGTCGGTCGCCCAGTTGGTTCCTTCACCGCCGAAGAACCTCTTCTGATAGTTTCTGTAAACAGATTCATAATTTCCGACAATTCTCGTCTGTGTGAAGCCGCCGACGGTTGTTCCATTAGCAGCATCAGCTTCAATCACAGTTGCAAAGTTGATGCCGGCAAACGTGCCGGCAACCATTACTGTGCAAAGCACAAGCGAAAAGAGCCTTTTTGACAATCTTTTCAAAAATGATTTCATGTGTTTGACCTCCATTTATGATTTCGAAAATTGTATATATAATAAAACCCAAATCGGATTGATTCGGATAATTATTACCGTGAAATAAACTCTTCACACAGCCGTGCGTACTCGTGTGCCTTTTGACAGGCGTAGGGTGGCACCCCATCGCTCCTGCCCGTTTCGCCAAGCGAAACAGCCGCGCACATATCGCACTTCTTTCTGTGTTTACAACCCGAACACTCAGCAGGTAAGAATATCTTCTCACGCTCAGCCCGTATTGCTTGCCACGCACCGGTAAAATCCGTCACCGGTATATTGGGGCCGGACATCATTCCGCACGGTGTCATTTCACCCCGCCAAGTTACCCAGAAGGTGGACAGACCGGCACGGCAGCTGATACGCTGACTGCACAGCTCACCACCGGGCTCAGGCGGTAAGTCGGAGGCCAAGCGGT
>JAZSCI010000173.1:0-16585 GCA_045602865.1 Acutalibacteraceae bacterium | reverse complement strand
ATGGCTACGATCCGACTTGGCACAAAAGGCGGTCTGAGAATCCCGTCAACTGAGTGCTGGAACGGCTCAATCGGCGGACCTATGACTATATACCACAACATCGCAGGCGAATGTGTAGAGACAGTTATCCCCGAGTGTCAGAATGACAGCGACAACTTCGACAAGAAGATTCGTTCATTTATTGATGCTATCGAATTTGGTCTTCCTGCTCCCGTTCCCTCAAGCCAGATAATTTACAATCAGGCTATCATAGACGGTATCTCCCGTTCTTCAGACTTAGGTCGCGAGGTAGAAATCGTAATCCCCGAAATCTGATTACATAAAAAGCTAAAATGGGGCTGTAAAAAACGAAAGTTTTTTACAGCCCCATATATATTTTTTTCTTAATAAATAAGATCAATGGGAGATGTTCTGTCCTCGTTAAGAGTGATAATTGATCTGCCGTATATAGCCTCCTGCAGGTTCTTTGCCGCAAGAGGATAATCAACCGCCCAATACCACAAGGAGCCCGACACACCCTTACGGGAAGCTTCATCAGGCATAACCTTCTCCTGAACATCGAAAAACGCCCAACCGCCGATAACAGCCTTTGATGCGAGGGATGCAATCTCCGCCTCATCATAGCTCGTTTCAAGATACGGCATAAATGTGCTTATATATTCGGGAATATCCGAAGTCTGTATTGTACGGGCTTTCTTAAGAAGCCCCGTAATAACCTGTCTCTGTCTTCGTGTACGGCTTACATCACCATCCGCATCACACTTTCTGCTTCGGCAGAAGCCCAGTGCCTCATCACCATTGAGAGTTACCGCATCACCTGCTACAACATTAAAGTCATAAACACTGTTGATATAATCAGCCTCATACTGCTGAACAGGAACTGTAACACCGCCAAGCTTGTCAATAACTGCCTTAAAGAAAGCGAAATTAATCATAGCGTAGCCATCAATACGAATCTTGAAGTGACTCTCGATAGTATCAATAAGATTATCCACACCATAGAACGGGAAAGCAGAGTTAATCTTGTTGAAGCTTCCTTCTCCTTCGGGAGACTGAAGATAAGCATAGCTGTCGCGCATTATGGATGTCATAGTGATAGTGCCAAGCTCTCTGTTTACGGAAAGAATAATCATAGAGTCCGTAAGTCCCGATATTGTTTTCTGATTTCTTGTATCAACACCAAGACACAGAATGTTGATAACATCCTCATCATACATTATGTCGCCACCATTTGTAGCCCACTCACGGATAGACTCCTTGAACTCTGTAGCATCACCCTCAATAATCTGCTCAAAAACGGGATCATCCTCAAGCTTATCTGCAGGTTCCTCTTCATCATCAAAGTCATAGGTCATGGTATCCTCAACAGGCGGCGGGGTTTTCTTAAGCTCGTTCCAATACGAGAAGCCTGCCGCAAAAAGAGCAATAAGCAGGGCAAGTAATATACATAAAATCGTTATAAGCTTTTTGCTTTTCTTTTTTGTTTTCTTTTTTCGTGCCATTATACTTCTACCTCTCTGTTCATAGCATTATAGGATGTACGCACCGCTTCCTCCGACATATCACAAGCAAGGGCGAATACAGGTACATCTGTGAGGACACCATCAAGTACCTCAAGCATTTTACCTGCATACTCCTTGTTATGCGGTCTTATGGTCTGGTCAAGGAAGTTTTTTAACGCCTGAACTCCACTTATTCTTTTAATTTCATTTTCCTTTCCACGGGAAAGGAATGCTATTCCGGCTATGGGCACACCCTCGTTTACGCTTTCATCATTCTTTCCGCTCCACGGAGTACCGTATGCACGGTAAACACCGTTCACCTTTCGGATGGCAGGCTTGTCATCATTTATAATTCTCGCACCGGGGAAATGCTCCAGCCACAAATGTGTATGAGTGGACTTCCCCGTTCCGGAAGGAGCAGAAAACAAATACGCCTTACCCTCATACTCAACGCACGAGGAATGGAGCAGAACTCCGCCAAAGGTAGTAAGCCTTTCATAGAAAAAAGCTCCACCCCATACATATTCACATTCTGCAAGAGTGAGTTGAGGATTTTCCTTGTGGCGGTCAATATAATATTGCTCCGACACAGTAAAAACAATATCCGGCACCCTGTCTCCCACATATTCATACGCCTTTATACGATCCTTGGTAAGATCATAAAAAGGCGTAAGCTCTACTATAAGGTCTGCTATTTTATATTTCACAACATCAATCCTCAAGAATTCCGAGAGCTCTCATTTGCTCCAGCAATCCGACAACATCAGTTCTTATTCTCTCGATATCAGCCGCATCATCATCGCAGACACCATATTTTTCCATTACCGACTTTACTACACCATCCAGGTCGCTGCCCTTTTCAACACTTCTCCACACACACTCGGCAGAAGCATTCAAGGTAATCATTTTTTTAAATGTATTAGCAGCCTCTCCCACGGCTATTACTGTAGGAGAACCGGCAACTGTTTTCAGAATGAAATTTTCGTTAATCCTCATAAAACCTCCAAAATCATCAAAGGGATGTCATAAGCTACATACTTAATGACACTTCTCGCAGCTGCAGAGAACAACAACATTATATCTGTCTGCTACGGGATCCTTCTCGGTAAGAATATAGTAATAACAAGGCTCATCCTTACTGAAGAAGGGACATACGGGAATTTCAGCATTCGCAAGGTAATTATAAAACCCTACATCCTCGTATTTTTCCTTTTTAAGATAATTATTCCCGTTATCACAGCCTTCATTATAATCAGGGTATATCGCGCGATTCCTGTATCCACCGCGCAAGTCACCTAAAGTAAAAGCTTTCATATTATCCATATAACCCTTGTAGTGGTCGTCCTCTTGCTCGGCGGGATAATAGGGCTCATCATAAAGAAGCACAAAGCAATCCTGTCCCTCATAAGCATTATCCCCATCACCGGGAGTAGAAGGATATGTAGTTTTATGCTGAGAATCGGTTACATTTTCAAAATAAAGCCGCGGTTGTCTTTTACCGTTATCCATCTGACCAAACATAGCCTGATTCACAATGCCACTGATAACCACCCTGTTGTTTTCGCAATCTCTCTTCTTTTTGCTTTCGGCAACATTGGACATAATGGGAACTGCTACCGCTGTGAGAATACTCATAATAACAACAACTACTAATATTTCAACAAGCGTAAAGCCTTTCCTGGACAACAAGAATCTATACAGCATACATTTCACCTCATTCATATATTAACACAAGTATTTACTAAAAGCAATAAAATATTGGACTAATAAAAGAAAAGGGTAAGGAACCCCCTACCCCTTCAATATAATTCAGATTATGCGCCGTGCGCCTCGTCTGCACCCTTGCATGTAACAGTAATATCAGGAACACTTACACCTGCAGTCAGAACAACCTCGATGGTGTTACCATCAACGGGACAGTAGGGAACATCCTGGAACATAGCCTCAACAGCCTCTTTAGAAATATGTGTTCCGCCGGTTACCACACCGGTCTCCTTGTCTGTAGTAATGATAACTGTATCATCCTCATTAAACATACCATCGCCATCATTATTGCCCATACAGTAGTTTGTGAACTGTGAAAGAATCTCTCTGCGGTTGGAAGCGCAGGTCTTAGCTCTTGCATTCTTTGTTACGGCAGAATAAATAGGAACCGCTACCGCAACAAGAATAGCCATAATAACAACAACAATCATAAGCTCAACAAGAGTGAAGCCTTTTTTGGTTTTCATAAATTTAAACATAACAAACCTCTCCTTTGTGTAAAGCAAAACGAAACTTTTCCGTAACTCATTATACTACCAACATTAAAAAAAGTAAATACTTTACGGAAAATATTAACATTTACAGGTTATTTTTTCAAGACTTTTTCGGAAATTTTCTCGTTATATATCCATTAAAGAAAAAAGCTTTTCCTGCAACAAAACCATAAACCTGAGAGCAGTGAAAAACAAAAAGGAAAGACCAAAAAAAAAAATCGGTCCTCCCGAAAATCGGGAGGACCTTTAATTCAGTTATTTACGAATTGAATTGTCAAGTATTATCTACTGATTAGACACCGTGAGGCTCTTCAGTTGTTGTACACTCAACAGTAACGATTGATGTAGCACCGTTAGCGTTCTTAGCAAGAGTAACTTCGATTGTACCATTCTTAACGGGACAGTAGGGAAGCTCCTGGAACATACCTGTAACGACATCCTTATCGAATGTTGTACCTTCGGTTGAAACATCAGCGCCGTCACCAGCAGCATTAGTTGTGATAACGAAACTATCATCACCATTGAACATTGAGCCATCATCAGAACCGCCCATGCAGTAGTTAGAAATCTGAGAAACGATTTCTCTACGGTTGGAAGCACATGTCTTTGCTCTTGCGTTCTTTGTAACAGCTGAGTAAATCGGAACTGCAACTGCAACGAGGATAGCCATGATAACAACAACGATCATTAATTCAACAAGTGTGAAACCTTTTTTGCTCTTCATAAATTTAAACATTATGAACAACTCCTTTTAAATAAAAATTTAATTATAAAATGACAGCCGCTAAACCATCAAAATACCGGTACACACAACAAGGAAGAACTCCTAACGAGAATGTTCCGTACCTCTGTTGTGATTAAATGATATCACAACCTTATTGATTTGTAAATACTTTTTTGTAGCTTTTTACATTTTTGACCATTTGCACAATAGATTATATGGTGATTTGGTAAAATTAACCTCAATCTTTCGCAAAAATAGCGGGAATTTTCCGTAACCGCAATAAAATTACTGTATTTGCTTATGTATGACTCAACTAAAGTGTGTTTATTTTGACATCAGAAGAAAATATTCCCTTATCTTTTTGTACATATATATATGCAGCTTTCTGTCTTGTCTATTCAACACAAAAGGGGCTGTAAAAAACTTTCGTTTTTTACAGCCCCGATCCGTTTAAAACTTAGTCTGCTGAATAAGGAAGAAGAGCGATATGTCTTGCTCTCTTGATTGCAGTAGTAAGCTCTCTCTGATGGTATGCACATGTACCTGTTACACGGCGAGGAAGAATCTTCGCTCTGTCAGATGTGTAACGGGAAAGCTTTGCAACATCCTTATAGTCGATTGAAGTCGCCTTATCAACACAGAAAGCGCAAACTTTCTTGCGGCCTCTCTTGTTGGGGCGGCGATCATTTTTCTCGTATGCCATAATACAAATCCTCCTATTAATAATCAGAACGGCAGGTCATCATCATCAGCCATAGCTGCGAAATCATCGGCACCACCGTTAGAAAAAGACGCAGCAGCCTCAGTCTTGGGAGCTGCACTTGTACCGCTCTCACTCTTTGAACCGCAGAAGCTTACGTTATCTGCAACAATTTCAAATGTTGAGCGTTTCACACCGTCTTTCTCGTAAGAACCGGTCTGAATTGCGCCTTGTACAGCAATCATTGAACCCTTTGCAAAGTACTTGGATACAAATTCAGCAGTCTGTCTCCAGGCAACAACATTGATAAAATCAGCCTTACGCTCCTCGCCGGATTTAACATATCCTCTGTCAACTGCAACTGTGAATCTTACAACAGAAACACCTGTAGGAGTTGAACGAAGCTCGGGATCAGCAGTAAGTCTGCCCATTATAACTGCACAATTAAGCATTTTTCACACCTCTTATTTTCTAACAACTAAAATTCTCATAACGCCATCAGTAATCTTAGCTACACGGCTAAGCTCTGCGGGATAATCAGCTTCGCAAGAGTGATTATAAAGAACATAGTAGCCTGAATCCTGATCGTCGATAAGGTATGCAAGCTTACGCTTACCCCACTCATCAACGCTGTCAAGAGTACCGTTCTTCTCAATCATACCCTGGAACTTTGCAGCAAGCTCTTTTGCTGCCTCCTCACCATTCTTAAGAGAATAGATGATGATTGTCTCGTAATTTGACATCGTCTGCACCTCCTCATGGACTCCGACTCCCCTTTACAAATTTGGGAGTAAGGAAAATTTTGGTCGTGGAACATTCCACAACGAGTTTGTATTATATCACCTAACCGTTCAACTGTCAAGCACCGTTTCTCATTTTGTGAAAATTGTCATAAATAAAGCCTTGACAAGATATGTTTTTTGCATATAATACTATTGTATATTAATTGTGGCTATGATGCAAGATGGTTTATGACACGGCACAGACTATGTCGCCAGAGAGGAAGCGGTTGGTGAAAGCTTCCTGCCGCCCATAAATTTGCTACTTGCGGAGCTTTACTGGAAACAGTACGTTTACGGGCGTTAACCGTAGTATGAGTGGTGCATTTTGCACAATTCGGGTGGTACCGCGGTTATTCCGTCCCGTTTTGCTGTGAGGTGTGCTTTTTTTATTTTCAAATATACTAAATTCAGAAAAGGACGTGATTTAATGGAATGGACAGGACTTAACGAGTTGAGAGAAAAATACCTTCGCTTCTTCGAGAGCAAGGATCACCTCAGACTCCCCAGCTTCCCCCTTGTTCCCCAGGATGACAAAAGTATTCTTCTTATCAATGCAGGTATGACTCCCATGAAAAAGTATTTCACAGGTGAGCTTACTCCCCCCAGAAAGCGTGTTACAACCTGCCAGAAATGTATCCGTACACCCGACATTGAGCGTGTAGGAAAAACTGCTCGTCACGGTACTTATTTCGAAATGCTCGGCAACTTCTCCTTTGGTGATTACTTCAAGGAAGAGGTTATTCCGTGGGCATGGGAATTCTGTACCGAGGTTATGGAAATGGATCCCGACAAAATCTACTGCAGTGTATACCTTGATGATGATGAAGCATACGATATCTGGACAAAAAAGGTCGGTGTAAAGGAAGACCACATGGTACGCTTCGGCAAGGAAGACAATTTCTGGGAGCACGGTCAGGGCCCTTGCGGACCTTGCTCCGAGCTTTACTATGACCGCGGTGAAAAGTATGGTTGCGGAAGCCCCGACTGTAAGGTAGGCTGCGATTGTGACAGATATGTTGAATTCTGGAACCTTGTTTTCACACAGTTTGAAAACGATGGTAACAACAACTACACTCCCCTTTCAAATCCCAACATTGACACAGGTATGGGACTTGAAAGACTTGCTTGTATCAGCCAGGATGTTCACAACCTTTTTGAGGTTGACACAGTACAGAATATTATGAAGCACATCATTTCCATAGCAGGAATTGATTACCATGCTGATGAAAAGAGCGATGTTTCTCTTCGTGTTATTACCGACCACATCCGTTCCACAACATTTATGATCGGTGACGGCGTAATCCCCTCAAATGTAGGCAGAGGCTATGTTCTTCGCCGACTTCTCAGAAGAGCTGCCCGCCACGGCAGACTTCTTGGAATAGACAGACCTTTCCTTGCAGAGGTTTGCGAAACAGTTATAAAAGAAAACGAAAATGCTTACCCCGTACTCCGTGAGAAGCAGGATTATATTATAAATGTAATTTCAATGGAGGAAAACAGCTTCTACAAAACAATTGACAGCGGACTTGCACTTCTCAATGAAATGATAAGCAAAACAGAGGGCAAGGTGCTTTCAGGTGCAGATGCCTTCAAGCTTCAGGACACCTACGGCTTCCCCATTGATCTTACAAGAGAAATTCTTGAGGAAAACGGAATGTCCGTAAATGATGAAGAATTTGAAAAGCTTCTTCAGGAAGCAAAGGATATGGCAAAGGCTGCGCGTAAGGTTGCAGGTACAGAGGGCTGGAAGGGCTCCGATATTTCCTTCAAGGAATACGGCACAACCACCTTCAACGGCTACGCTTCTACAGAAGGCGAAGGCAAGGTACTTGCAATTATCTCCAACGGAGAAAAGGCTGACTTTATCGGTATTGATGCTGATGCGGTCATTGTTCTTGACCAGACCAATTTCTATGCAGAAAGCGGCGGTCAGGTTGGCGATACAGGTACAATCACAGTTAACGGCTCTGTATTCACCGTTACAAACACAACTAAATCTCCCGAGGGCGTTATTCTTCACCACGGTACACTTACAGATGGCGATGCAATCAATGTAGGTGACACAGTAAAATGCTCTGTTGATGCAGACAGAAGAAGAGCTATTATGAGAAACCATACGGCTGCTCACCTTCTTCAGGCGGCTCTCAGACAGACTCTCGGAACACACGTTGAACAGGCTGGTCAGCTTGTAAATGAAAATGCAGTGCGTTTCGACTTTTCTCATTTCTCTGCACTCACCTCTGAGGAAATGATTAAAATCGAAAACAAGGTTAATGAAATCATCCTTTCAGCTATCCCCGTTATTACCGAGGAAATGGCTATTGATGAGGCAAAGAAGAAGGGTGCTATGGCTCTCTTCGGTGAGAAATACGGTGATACAGTACGCGTAGTCAGCGCAGGTAACTTCTCAACTGAGCTTTGCGGTGGTACTCACGTTTCAAACACAGGTAATATCGGTTTATTCAGAATAATCTCCGAATCCTCAGTTGCCGCAGGCATCAGAAGAATTGAGGGTGTGACAGGTCTCGGCGTACTCTCTCACCTCGACAAGCAGGAAAAGCTTATTCACGATACTGCAGCAGCACTCAAGCTTGCTAATGTCAATGACCTTTCCACCAAGGCTTCTGCCGTTGCAGCAGAGCTTAAAGACAAGGAAAAGGAGCTTCGTGATATAAAGGCAGAAATGGCAAAAGCCAAAACAGGTGAGCTTTTCGACAATGCTATTGCCGTAGGCAATGTAAACCTTATCACAGCCGACTTAGGCGAGGCTGATGCGGGTGCTATCCGTTCAATGCTTGACTCTGCAAAGGACAAGGGCGACAATATTGTTGTTATCTTCGCAGGCAGACAGGCAGAAAGAGGTACCTGCTCCTTCGGTTGCTACTGCGGAAAAGAGGCAATCTCCTCAGGTGCTCATGCAGGTAACATTGTAAGAGAGGTTGCAAAGGTTACCGGCGGTGCAGGCGGCGGAAAGCCCGACTCTGCAATGGCAGGCGGCAAGGATATCACAAAAATCGGTGATGCTCTCTCTGCAGCAGAAGGCATCCTCAAGAATTTCATTAAATAAGAAGGTTTTATTATGGATTGTATTTTTTGTAAAATAGCAAACGGAGAAATCCCCGCAACAAAGGTATACGAGGACGACCTTGTTGTTGCATTCAATGACCTTGAGCCTCAGGCTCCCACACACATTCTCGTTATCCCCAAGGAGCATATTACCTGCGCGGCAGATATCACACCCGAAAACAGTGGTGTAATTGCGCACATTTTTGAGGTAATCGCAATCCTTTCCAAGGAAATGAATATGACAGATGGCTTCCGTGTAGTAAATAACTGCGGAGACTCTGCAGGACAAACAGTAAAGCACCTTCATTTCCACCTTATGTCAGGCAGAGCCTTTACCTGGCCCGCGGGATAATTGTAACCAAGGGAGTTTATAAAAATGAAAAGACCGATGCTCGTTTCAGGCACAGCAATTTCAGTTGTCTGCTTTGTTCTCGTACATTTCGGGAGCAAGGCGGCACCGTTCATACTGTTGTCTGCGGCATCGGTCTTTATTGTTTATCTTCTGAAATTCAGAGACAAAATAATTATTCCTGCTATATGCATAGCTGCAATTTTAGGTACAAGCGCCTTCCTTTTATTTAATCACTTTTCAATTTCCCCATACACGCACCTTGACGGAACAAGGGCAGACATTACCGGAAAGGTCATTTCAATCCCCCGGCAAGAGGGAAAGCAAACAACCTTCACACTAAAAACCCTTACAATAAACGGAGAATCCGCATCAACAAAAATAAAAGTTTCCATTCCGGGCGACAAAGCCGAGGAGCTTGAAATTTTCCAATGCATATCCGCAGAAAACACACTGATTTCTTTACCGAGAGATGAAATCAACAAGCTTGATACCGCAGCCTTGTCAGATGGTATTCTTCTTGAAGGAACGGCAAATTCTGTAAAGTTTTTGTGGTCTGCCGCTAAAACACCATATTTCTACTGCCTCAGGCTAAGGGAAAATACAATCAATCAAATAGACAGTTATCTTAGCGGAGATTATGCCGCCCTTCTGTGTGGTATGCTTTTCGGTTACACCGACAACATAAGTGATGCCACATTATCCCTTTTCCGCACCGGCGGAATCGCACATTTACTTGCAGTTTCAGGTCTGCACACCGCCACCTGGTGCGCCTACATACAAAACCTTTTAAAGCTTTTAAGAAGAAAGGAAAGAACCTCCTCTGTATTGTGCCTGCTTTTTCTCGGATGCTTCTGTATAGTTTCCGCGTTTACCCCTTCAGTGCTCCGCGCATCAATTATGATGTCCGTAATTCTCCTGGGTACATTTTTCAGACGCTCTGCAGACACCCTTAATTCATTGGGACTTGCCGTTTCGCTTCTTTTGCTTTTTAATCCTTACACCATAACCTCCCCCGGCTTTCTGTTGTCCGTTTCGGCAACTGCAGGTGTTATCTTTTCAGGAAACACAAAAGACCTGTATAGCAGATTACTGAAAAAAATCCCCTCTATACGGATAAGATACTACCTTCACAGACTTATGAGTAACCTTACAGTAAGCCTTTGTGCAGGTATATTCACACTCCCCGCATCTGCTTACTTTTTCGGTGTGTACAGTGTAATTGCACCTGTTACAAATATTCTGTGTGTAGCGCTTGCCTTCAAGGGAATGCTTTTAGGTCTTGTCACAACCACTCTTTCCTTTATCCCTCTGAGCTTTGTAAACACCCTTTGTATTATCCTTTTCAAGGTGTACAAGCTCATTATTTTCATAATACTGAACATTACGGAGTTTCTATGCTCCTTTACATACGCTTCCCTGCCCGTAAAATACCACATTTTTGAAAAAGCGCTTTTCATAGCCCTTGTAATTGTTCTTATCGGATATATGATATACAAAAGAAAACAGAAAAGCGTAATCGCGGTAACATCTGTTCTTCTCTGCCTTGCAACAATCTTAACGGGAATAATTTCACCTATGACCGACTCCTTCAACAAGGAAATAATTGTAGAAAATGTAGGCAACGGCGGTAATATAATAGTAAAATCGCATAACGAATATGCGGTGCTGAATCTGGGCACCTCGGATTTCGGTATTCAAAGCAAAAATCTGCCTCTGGCAAGCTGTGAAAAGCTGAAATACTTCTTTATAACAAGCTCCACGGATTATAACGACACCGACAAAACCAGTGATTATATTATAAAAAGATACTCTCCCGAAAGCACAATAATAACAGATTATGCAAGCAGTCTTATTAAATCGGCGGATTTTACACTTCCCGACAACACAAGTATAGCAGACAAGAGGATTTTCCCTTTAGGGAAGGAAATTACCATACAAATCGTTGACACATACCCTATAAACTGTGTTATAATAAGAAACGGTGAACGCCTTACCATAATCACCTACGGTACCGAAAGCGACTTTTCGGATATTTTCAAAAAATACGGTGTACCTGATACCCTTATAATCACAAACAACATACCCCAAGCAATCCCCTGCAGGGTAGAGAAAATAATCATAAGCAGCAATTCGGAAAATATGACAAATCCGGATTTACCCGGTCTTACTCTTATGTGCGACAAGCTTCTCACAACCTACGAGGAAGGCTGCATAAGGTGGCGGGAATAATCACGGAACAGGAGTGAAAAATTTGGCAGTTTTTGATGAAGCAGGTATAAAAAAGCAAATCAGAAGCGGTGAATTCAGCCGTGCATATCTTATATACGGAAACGAAGGCTATCTCAAGCAATTCTATTCCAATCAGCTTGTAAAGAAAACAGTTGATGCGGATTTTGTTGACTTCAACCTGAAAAAGCTTGACGGCAAGGAAACTAACCTTAATGAAATAAACGACTGTGCCTTCACCTTCCCTATGATGGGCAATTACACCTGCACACTTGTGAGAGACTATCCCCTTAACAACTTTGTAGGCGACAAGGGTAAGCTTGATAAGGACTTTGAGTCCGTTATGAGTGAGCTTCCCGAAACCACCGTGCTTATTTTCTATATGGACACCATTGAGGTTGATGAAAAAAACAGTAAATGGTCAAAAATCATCAAATGCTTTGACACCTACGGAGCTTCGGTAAAGTTAGACAAGCGCACTCGCTCGGAATTAGAAAAGCTTCTTGTTTCCTCTGCCGCAAAAAAGGATTGCACCATATCCCGCGACACCGCCTCATATATGATTCGTGTTGTGGGCGAGGATATCAGCACACTTCAGAACGAATTCAACAAGGTCTGTTCCTATGCCGGAAGCGGTGAAATCACACGCGAACATATTGATGAGGCGGCAATAGCCTCTGTTGAGTCTAAAATTTTTACACTCTCCCGCAATATTGTTCAAGGTGAAGCAGACCAGGCGTGTGAAATACTCGGAAATCTTTTCAAGCTCCGCGAGGAGCCCGTTATGATACTTGGTGTTTTATCCAAAGCCTATGTTGATATGTACAGAGTAAAGGCGGCAAAGGAAAAGGGGGTACCCTACACAAATCTTTCAAACCTTTACCCCTCATCCTACAAGGGCAGAGGCTTCCTTCTGGACAACGGAGCAAGGGACAGCTCCCGCTACACAATAGCACAGCTGAGAAATGCACTTAATATACTTTCCGAAACAGATAAACGTATGAAATCCACAGGAGAGGACAACCGGACTCTTTTAGAGGAGCTTGTCCTGAGGCTAATGAGAATCTGATGATAAAAATAGACAGAGTAATAATCGTTGAGGGCAGATACGATAAAATCCGCCTTTCATCATTAATTGACGGAGTAATTATCGAAACCGACGGCTTCGGTGTATTCAACAACAAGGAAAAGCAAAGGCTTATACGAAAACTGGCACAGACAAAAGGGCTTCTTGTACTTACTGACAGTGATTCCGCAGGCTTTAAAATACGCTCCTTCATAAAGGGAATTGTACCTGCGGAGCAGATAAAGCACGCCTACATTCCCGATATTCACGGAAAAGAAAGGCGAAAAACAGAGCCCTCAAAGGAAGGCAAATTAGGAGTCGAGGGAATAGACACCGACACTCTTCTGGACTCTTTGGAAAAAGCAGGTGTGCTCTGGGAGTCAACGCCCCACACCCAAAAGAGAGAAATCACAAAAACAGATTTGTACGAGGATGGATTTTCGGGAAAGCCTGACAGTGATGCAAAAAGAAAAAGGCTTCTCAAGCATCTTGACCTGCCCGAAAGACTTACAAGTAATGCCCTTGTACAGATTCTCAACACCTTCCTGACATTCGAGGAATATAAGCAAGCAGTAGAGGATTTACAAAATAATGATTAACAAAAACGATGAATTCACATTAAAAATCTCCGGCTACACCTCTGAGGGTGGCGGCATAGGAAAGCACAACGGACAAGCAGTATTCGTGGAAAACACAGCCGCAGGGGATGAAATTCTCTGCCACATCATAAAGGCAAAGAAAACCTACGCGGTAGGCAAGGCTATGAAAATCATCAAGCCCTCAAAATATCGTATTGAGCCTGAATGTGAGGCCTTCAGAATGTGCGGAGGCTGTTCATTTGCACACATTACCTATGAAGAAGAGCTCAGGCTTAAGCAACAAAAGGTAGAGGATGCTTTTGTGAGATTAGGGGGAATCACACCTGAAATCAGGCCTATAATCTCCTCACCCCAGACCAAAAGATACCGCAACAAGGCACAGTATCCCATACGCCGCGAAAACGGTCATCTTTCCATAGGCTTCTATGCAAAGAAGAGCCACAGAGTGATTGATGGTGGCGATTGTCTTCTTCAGCCCGAGGAATTTACCCACATTACAGAAATTCTCAGAAAGTGGATAAATCAGCACAATATTCCCGTATACAGTGAAACATCGGGAAAGGGAATAGTAAGACACCTATATCTGAGAAAAGCCTTTGCAACAGGGGAATTAATGGTATGTGTGGTTATCAATTCCGACACACTCCCCGAAAGCGATGCTCTTCTCGCTATGCTGAAAGATATACAAGGCTTCAAAACCCTTGTTATCAACATCAACAAAGAGCAGACTAATGTAGTATTAGGTAAAAAATGCATCCCCCTCTATGGAGACGGCTACATCACCGACATTCTCTGCGGTGTGAAAATAAAGCTTTCTCCCCTCTCCTTCTATCAGGTAAACCGTGACGGAGCAGAGCTTCTCTACGGCAAGGCAAGAGAGTATGCACAGTTGGACAATACAAAGGATATTCTCGACCTTTACTGCGGAACGGGTACAATCGGTCTTTCTATGGCAAGGTCTGTAAACACACTCATCGGTGTTGAGATTATACCCGAAGCCATTGAGGATGCAAAGGAAAACGCCAAAGCCAACAACATTGAAAATGCCGAATTTATATGCGGTGATGCCCGTGATGCGGCGGTTACATTAAAAAACAGAGGCATAAAGCCACAGACAGTAATACTTGATCCCCCAAGAAAGGGCTGCTCACCCGAGCTTCTTCAGACTGTTTCGCAAATATCTCCCGAAACACTTGTGTATGTTTCCTGCGATCCCGCAACCCTTGCCAGAGATTGCAAGCTTCTCCTGACACTGGGCTACAAGGTAACAGAAGCTACCCCCGTAGATATGTTCCCGCGCACCGCCCATGTGGAAACGGTTGCACTCTTAAAACGAAAAAAGGTACACAATATGAAGCTTCAGCCCGCTCCCTTTGATATGATAAAAAGCGGACAAAAAACAATAGAGCTTCGCTTATTTGATGAAAAAAGGCAACAGATCAATGAGGGCGACATTCTGATTTTCACCAACACCGATAATGGCGAAACACTTACAAAAACGGTCACGGAATTACACCGGTTCAACAGCTTCTCCGAGTTATATAGCACTCTGTCTCTGTTACAATGCGGTTACACTTCAGAAAATATAGATGAAGCAAGTCCCGATGATATGGAGCAATACTATTCGAAGGATGAGCAGAAAAAATACGGCGTTGTAGGAATAGAGCTTTCCTGACAAAAAGCAAGAGCAACATAACCTTTTAACTCATTTAAGGGGCAGACAAAATCTGCCCCTTTTATTTTTCTCGTAAGTATTGTTTTTCCTTGACAATTGATATACAATAGCACTTGCCATAAGTAAAACAAATGATATTTATAACATTCATTAATTTTATCGATAACAGCACTGAGGTGATATATATGGAAATACGGAATTTAATTTCGTTTGTTCACGTTGCGGAAATGAACAGCTTTACAAAAGCGGCTGAGGCTTTGGGATATTCCCAATCCACGATTTCATTCCAGATAAAGCAGCTTGAAACAGAGCTTGACTGCCTTCTTTTCGAAAGAATCAACCATACCATAACATTAACGGACAAGGGCGAGGAGCTTTTGAAATATGCCCACAGTATAAACACTCTTACGGATGAATTTATGGAGAATATCAATTCGCCGAAGGTACTCCACGGCTCCATACATTTTGTCTCCCCCGACTCTGTGTGTGAGGATATGCTTCTCAATAATCATCTTGATTTTTCCCGAAGATACCCGGGCATCAATCTCAGATTCACCAATGCCGACACGCAGGTGATGTTTGAAATGCTTGACAGTAACGAGGCGGATGCAGTTATCACCCTTGACAATCATATTTACAGTAAGGATTATGTTATTGCCAAGGAAGAGCATATTGCCATGCACTTTGTAGCAAATGCCAAATCACCTTTTGCAAACAAAAAAAATCTGTCTATAAGGGATATTTCAGATCAGCCCTTCATATTAACAGAAAGGGGAATGGGCTACAGACGTTCTTTTGACAAGGAAATTGCAAAAAAGTCCATTGATATCACCCCTGTCCTTGAAATCGGAAGAACTGACATTATCACACGGCTTCTTGAAGAAAATGAGGACTGCATATCCTATCTGCCCTATTTCACAACAGATGAAAAGGTCAAGGAGGGTAAGCTTATTTACCTTGATGTCTGCGATATGCAGACCGATATATGGAAGCAGCTTATCCACCATAAAAACAAATGGCTTTCAAGCTCCCTTAAAGCATTTCTTGATTATATTATGGAGCACGAATTTGAAAAAAACTGTTGACAAAGTGTTTTTCAAGTGCTAAAATTCCACTTGTAAATGCATTTGAGCAGAAAGTAGTAGGTTGGAAAGAATCTTGAGAGAGTTGCCGGTTGGTGCGAGGCAAAGAGGGCGTCCTTCGCGAATTCATTCTGTTAGCAGTGCGCTGAACAAGAGAAATCTTAAGTAGGATGCAACGGGTGTTCCCGTCACAGAACTAAGGTATGATAGTACCTGAGAAGGTTGCTAGGGTGAGATAAGAAGGAAGTGAGGTGGTACCACGGGATTATTGATTTTCTCGTCCTCTGTATTCTTCATCGGAATGCAGAGGGCTTTTTTATTTAGGGTAAACCCTTCATCCCGCCCTTTTAACACTCCGAAGTCTTGCCACCACAAAAACAGAAAGGATGGTAAAAATGGCACAAAATTATTATCAGAAAGAAATTGAAACAATGCCTGTTGAAGAAATTCAAAAGCTTCAATCAGAAAAGCTCGTAAAGCAGGTTAAGCACGTTTACGAGAATGTACCCTATTATCGCAATCTTATGGATGAAAAGGGTGTTAAGCCCGAAGA